>JALOQW010000044.1 GCA_025459275.1 Pirellula sp. | reverse complement strand
CTCGGAATCGAGCAGTGTGCTCAAGCTGCAGCAGATGGCAGCCGTTCGTTTGCAGCGGTCTATGTCGCGCACGTTGGCCAACAATATGCATTCGGTGGGACAAGCCTTGCTTCGTTGGTCATCACAACTGGAAAGCAGCGTCCGCATTGCGGAAGCCAGCGATGGGCCGTGGATGGACGATATCAAATAGTCCGGTTCAGTGACTCGCGCACAAGTAATAGACAGGCCAACGAGACCACGGCGTTACTAAGTTGGCGTCTCTATCCGACTTGACAAAGAGGAACGCTTCATCGGAACGTATCTGACACAAACGAATGTCACCTTGCACTCTCCATTCCTCTTCCACACTCCAATCGACTTGATTGGGGTGTATGGGGGAGGGTTGTGCGAAGGCTTGGTCCCTCGCGGGCAAGGACTCAATCTCTTTGTTGGGGAGGTAACGAACTGGGGTTGCTCCCAGGGCGACCAGCTTTTCCTTTCGTATTGCCAGTCCGTATGGCTCCCAGTCCCACCGTCCAAGATGCGACTGAAACGCTCGCTGGTTCACTGTTTCACCGAGGCTGCGGGCGGTGAAACAAATGGTGCTTACGTTGCCGCGTCGCAGGTTCGAGGATGCGATCAGCCGCTGCGTGACTAGTATGCGAAGAAGCGTATCGATTTCCGTGGAATCATCGTGCCATTCCCATCGAATCACCTCGTCATAAAGATGATCGCGCGATTGATCGGGCCAGGCCGATTGCCGACTTCGCGTGCAGTGAATCAGGAACTCCTTCGATCGCATCAGGGATTCGGTGATTTCTGACGAAGGCATTCGCGTTGATGGCGAACAACGATTGCGACATCCCCAATTGGACAATCGTCCACGCTCGATGGATCTCAACAGGTGCTGGTTGCGTTCCGTGAACCACAACACAGCTCCTGAACGAGACAGAGCGGCCTCGCAGGGATGGTGTCTATCGGAAGTGGACTTGGTATCGCATGCAACGATCGTCGAGCCAGGCCGGACTCGGTTCTCTGCAAGTCGAGCTTCGATCAGTTGCGCAATCTTTCCATTTCTTCGTACTTGAAGTGCGAAGAGTTGATCCGCCAGGATGGTTACTGCACGGTCCTCGAATCGTGCTTCGGGAACAATGCTGCGCTCGGGGAGTGGGTTGCCATGGACATGGATTCTCGCCGCATGCGTTGGATCATCTGAAAACCGTCGATCGGCCTCATGCCAGAGCTCAAGAAAATCCAACCCGAATCGGTTGCATGCGTGCCGAAGCCGATCCGCATACGGTGAGCCGCCTGCGAAAAGGACCATTAATCGGCCTCGCTCTGCGTACTTGAGAGCCGCTTCGAGCGATGCTTCCCACGTAGGTCGAAGAGGATCTGTCCGGTGCCGATGTGACGCGACAATCCCCAAGAGTGTTGGCAAGGTGTCTTCAGATACGGAATTCGCGAATCGAGAGGGCAAATGCAAACGGATATCGCCAAGCCACTCTCGTGCGATTTGGGCCCATGGGAGTGGCCATTGGATGATTGGGACGACGAGATTCGGTTCTACTCGATTCGGCGTCAAAATGAACCTCCTATGTCTTGCTCCCGAACGCAATCCCGCAATCCCTAGTACAATCCGCATCACACAGAGGATGACAATAGCATAGAATCTTGGCAGTCTCCACTACCGAACAACTCTTCCCCTACCGACGATATGAGTGAATTTGTTTCCGAGAATTCCGTGGTCGATCCAGTTCCTCGCGACTCATCCTCTGACGGCAACCTTGCCAAAGCCCTATACGACTCAGCCTTGCAGGAGATTCGCAAGGTGTTTGTTGGCCAGGATGAGTTAGTTACCGTGGCGATGGTGTCTCTTTTTTCTGGAGGGCACTTGTTGATTGAAGGGGTACCTGGACTCGGTAAAACCTTGTTCGTTAGGACCCTTGGACGTGTATTGGGTTGCCAATTCGGACGGATCCAGTTTACTGCCGATCTCATGCCTTCGGATGTCACGGGGGCTCCGATCTTCGATATGAAGACGCAGGATTTTCGATTTCGAGCCGGGCCAGTATTCACTCAGCTCCTGCTCGCCGACGAGATCAATCGATCCCCAGCCAAGACTCACGCAGCCTTGCTGGAAATCATGCAGGAACGACGAGTGACCATTGATGGAGTGAGTCACGAGGTTCCGAAGCCGTTTCTTGTTTTGGCGACTCAAAATCCGCTGGAGAGCGAGGGGACGTATTCGTTACCGGAGGCCCAACTTGATCGATTCATGTTCAAGGCGATCGTCGGATACCCGGAGGAAGCAGAAGAAGAACGGGTACTGGATCTGCACTCGAGACAAATCGATCTCTCCGATATTTTGAACACATCCGTAGCCGAGGTGACGAATTCCGACACCATCGTGAGGGTGATCGAAGCGAACAGCCGCATCCGAATTGAACCGCAGCTCCTGCGCTATATCAATCGCATCGTACGTGCGACCCGTACATGGCCAACATTTCACTTAGGAGCATCTCCGCGTGCTGGAATCGCTTTGGTTCAAGGAGCGCGAACACTTGCCGCTTTCAAGGGCCGTGACTTCGCTGTCCCGGACGATGTTGTCGAGATCGCTCTTCCTGCCTTACGGCATCGTGTTGTTCTCAATGCAGAAGCGGAAGTCGAAGGGATCCGCGTCGATTCTGAACTCACGTCTCTACTTCGAAGCATCGAAGTACCGAGGATGTAGTTCACCATGTCCTTCTACGATGTCGTAGGATCTTATCTTTTCTGGGCACCTTGGATCGGGTTGATTGCCATTACGGCTCCACTTGTGATCCTGGGGATGGGATGGCGAATTTTTCCGACGATGCGATGGCTTTGGATCCTGTCGTCGTTGGCACTCCTCTCGCTATTGATGATCGCGGTTCCAGCAGCTGCGGGTGCGTTGTATCCAGATTCGCAGACATCGATCGCGGGAATGCTTCGGTACGGCGCGGAGTTATTCATCTACTTTCTTGTTCTGTTTGACTTACTGGCCATTTCCTTTCTGATACTGGACCTTCTGACGCTCACCGGTCCTTCAGGGATTCGCGTAGAGCGAAGAATGCTGCGAAGCGCGTCTTTAGGAGGGTATCATGATTCGCAGTTGATACTCGAAAATCGAAGCGATCGGACGCATCGCTTAGAAGTACGAGAGGATCTGCCCGAAGGTTTTCAGTGTGAGCCTGAATCGCACCACATCCAATTGGGGCCTCGCAAACGGATCGAGTTGGACCAACGACTACGACCAAACCGGCGCGGGGTCTTTCGATTTCACGTGGTCTACTTTCAACTTTTTTCCCGATTGGGGTTTTGGCGTCGACTGATCCAACGGCCATGTGACAGCGAGTTGCTCGTTTATCCCAATATGCAGCAGCTCGATGAATATGCTTTGTTGGCGAGAACCAATCGCCTGAGCCTGATCGGCGTACGCCGGACTCGCAAGTTGGGTCAGGACAATAACTTTGAGCGATTAAGAGACTACACCCAAGACGACAACTACAAACATATCGATTGGAGAGCGACGGCACGCAGGAATAAGCTCACCGTCAAGCAGTTCCAGCAGGACCAGAGTCAACGGCTTGTATTCCTCTTGGATTGCGGGCGCATGATGACCAACGAGTATCGGGGCTTAAGTCTTCTTGATTATGCATTGAATTCCATCTTGATGCTTAGCTACGTGGCTTTGCATCAAGGGGATTCGGTCGGCATGATGTGCTTTTCCGACCGAGTGGAGAAGTTCGTGCCATTGCGTGGCGGCTCTGACCAGATGAATCGTATCTTGCACGGGTTGTTTGATCGATTCCCGAGCATGAAGCAGTCCAACTTCGACGATGCATTTCTCTATTTCTCCAAGCGCTGTCGGCGTCGCACCATGGTGGTACTTATCACGAGCGTTATCGATGACGTTACTGCGTCGCAGGTCACAGGCTACCTGTCTACGCTGACCAGTCGACACTTGCCGGTGCTCGTCCTGCTTAGAGATCATCGAATTTTCGATGCTGCGGACAATCCTGCCATGGATCAGGATGCTTTGTTTCGAAGCGCCGCTGCAGCCCAGATTTTGACTTGGAGGAACGATGTCCTGAGAAAGATCCAAGACATGGGAGTACTGACGATCGACAGTTTTCCTGATCAGCTAACCGCGCCGCTCGTCAATCGATACTTAGAAGTCAAGGCTAAGCACTTACTGTAGAGCCAGCATGCGACGCTGTGCGAAAATGGTCCATCGAAAACTGAACGACATCCTCGAGGGTTCCTTGTTGTCGATAAACGCTTTTGAGTTTCGAAGCGTCTGATTCGTCAGTCCCGATCGATTCCAGGATGTCGATGCATGCTTGTTCCGCATCGCTTAGACATCCAACCTCCGCCTTGCATCGTGCGACCGTGTAAGTGAACGAGTCACGGATCGACATCGTTTTGTGTGTTTGCGGATCGACGTAGCTTCCTTCCCAGCCGAAACGGCACGCTTGAAATCGGTTAAAGGAGTATACCATCACTTCTTGTTCCGTCGGCTGACAGTCGGATACGAGCAACCAACGGCACAGTAATTGCATATAGCCTGCGATAAGCGCAGCATGATCCACGTTAAGCGGTGTGTCACAGATTCGCAGCTCGATGGTTCCATACTCCGGTTTGGGGCGAATATCCCAGTAGAAATCTTTCATTGACCGCACGATCTTCGTGGTCAGCATCGGCTCAAAATACTCTTTGCAGAAGCGGTCCCAGTGCAGGAAATAGGGTGCCCGTCCGCTAAGTGGGAATGCAGCAATGGAGTTCAATCGGGCGGAATCAAATTGGGTGTCAACACCTTGGAAGAAAGGTGAGGCGGCCGAGAGGGCGATGAAGTGAGGTATGTACGAGTGAAGTGCATGGAGCAGTCGAAGCGCGGTATCACCATCCGCGCAACCAACATGAATGTGTTGTCCGAATACAGTGAACTGCTTGGCAAGGTATCCGTAAAGCTCGGATACCTTAATGAACCGATCGGATTTGAAGATTCGACGTTTATGCCAGCGTTGGAAGGGATGAGTCCCCCCACCACAGATACCGAGATTGAGCCAGTCTGCTGCGGCAACCAAGTCGTCGCGCACGCGACGCAAATGCTCTCTCATCTCCAGCCAATCTCGAAAGATTCCGCAGGAAATCTCGATCATACTTGCGGTGAGTTCCGGTGATACGGTGGCTTGGATCGATCGCCGTTCAAGAAGTCGTAGAAGGTCCAGTGCACCCGAAGCCAGATCGAAATCGCTCAAGTCCACCAATTGGAGTTCCAACTCGACTCCGAGGGTCAGTGACTCCGATGCCTTGAAACTCAGTAAGTCCATACAAAACTCCCTTTAATCCAAGTGTTCACCGGACCAACGAATCGCGAGGCTGGTTGCCAGTGGACCGAGTATCTCCAAACACAATGCGATCGAAGCAAATTGCGGAAAGATCCCGAAACGGGGCATCCCAAGCTGGTTGGCCTGTTCAAGCACGATAAGGCCAAAAACAGAGACAGGCATCAGACCCAGGCCAGCCAAGAATCCTTTACGTGTGGTCGCGCCAAGAGGCTTGGACATGAAGGTGCACATGCCGATTTTCGTTGCAGCTCGCACGAGAACGACGAATAGACCAAGATAGAGCCCCTGCCAGGCTGCTAGGAAGCTGATTCCTGCGGATACGTATAGATAGAGGAAGATGGTCCCGAAGCGACCGAACGATCCAAAGTCCTGATACTTGCCTGTGATCTTAATATCCAGGGCTCGAAACGCGATCCCCAAAACGATCGTAGCTAGAGCTGGAGACAATCGTGCCCAATCTGCGGCAAAGGTCACACAGCCAACGTACAAAGCGATCGTAAAGGCAACAGAGTCTTGCGGCATTACGATCCATTTACGAACGACTGCGAAAGCCATTGCCGCAAGAATGGCCAAGCCGATCGATGACAGGACGATGAAGAGTACGGCTCCCCTAAGGGGAATGTTGTTATCAGAGGTGCTATGCAGGCCAATGCCCACACTTCCTTTGAACAGGAGAATGGCCGCGAGAGAATTCAACGCGGACATCGTCAGTATCAGGTTCGTGACTTGACCGCTGCTTTGGGCATCGCGAGTCACGCGCAAGACAGAGATAGGAGACGTAGCGACGCACAAGGACGCCAGAATGGAAGATTGCAGCAAAGACAAGTTGGCAGCAATGCCACACCCGAGCACCGCTACATACGTTGCGATGGATTCACCGACACTCGTTACGATGACCCATCGATTTCGGGCGAGCCACACGGGGTTCAATCGAAAGCCGATCTCGAAGAGAGCGAGTCCCATCGCGAAGTCGGTGATGTATCGGCCTTGTGGAATCGCGACTGGATCAATCCAATGAAGCCCTGGCCCCAGCACAAGTCCCACGATGCTGTAGGTGAGGACTCGAGGGGAGCCCCAACGGAGCCACCACTCCCCGCAAAACCATGCGATCAACATCGCACACATCCATGAAAGCGGATTTTCAACGGGCATACAGCACCTGTGATCTACCAAGCCTTGAGTAGCCGCATGCGAAGTTTTTCAGATCGCAATCGCAAATGCTTCCGCGAATCGCAATACGGATTTCCCCAACACAGCACATCTCGTGCCATCAAAGGAATGCTCATGTCGACACCCATTCAATTGCGTTGGGGCGACAATGTGGCAGATGCGGTGCGACGCAATGTCGCTCGATTCAAATCCCATCCATGAAATTGCTACTATCGCTCTTGGGGCGGGGCGTCCATTCCCCATTGCTTCAGTTTGCGCTGAAGCGTTCTTACCGAGATACCCAGTGTATGGGCTGCGTGGGTACGATTTCCCATCGTACGTTCCAGTGCGTTCATGATCGCTTGACGCTCAAGATCATGCAGGTTGAGAGTCTTGGGTGCGCTTCGTACCGGTTCCACGGACGGATTGCCGCTCAAGTATTTTGGAAGGTCGTCCAAGGTCAGGCGATTCGGCTGTCCCATTACAAGCATGTTCTCGATGGCGTTCCTGAGTTGACGAACATTTCCGGGCCATTCGTAGGTCGTCAAGAATTCCATAAGATCCTGCGATACTTCCGGTGGGGGACGCAGATGCCGACGGGCGCAATCTTTGAGGAAATATTCGATGAGTTCCGGAATGTCCTCAGGTCGTTGACGCAATGAAGGAAGGTCGATGTTTAGAACGTTGAGGCGATGGTACAGGTCCGCCCGAAACTGATCATTCGTGACCATCTCGGGAATGTTTCTGCTGGTAGCCGCGATCAATCGAACATCGACCTTTTGTTCCTCGTTGGATCCAACGGGCGAGAATGAGAAGGTCTCGAGCACTCGAAGCAACTTGGGTTGGAGGACCAACGGGAAGTCGCCAACTTCGTCCATGAACAGCGAACCGCCATTTGCAGCATGAAACCGGCCTATACGATTCTCGTTAGCTCCGGTAAATGCACCGCGAACATACCCGAACAGCTCCGATTCGATCAATGCCTCGGGCAATGCTGAAACGTTGACAGCAACATAGGGAGCTGCAGATCGACGACTAAGGCTGTGGATTGCGGAAGCGACCAATTCTTTGCCGGTTCCAGACTCACCCGTGATCAGTACGATGGCGTCCGATTCCGCAACGCGATGGATCTTCTCAAAAACCTCTTTCATTGCGCTGGAGCGACCGATCATTCGCCCGATTCCAGCAAAATCATCCGAGGATGATTGCTCTCGATTCTGGCGCATAGGCAAATAGCGATTCAGCAGAACCAGCAATTCCTCGGGCTTTAGCGGTTTGGTGAGGTAGTCAATGGCGCCCAGCTTCATCGCTGTCACCGCAGAGCTCACATCACCGTAGGCCGTCATCAACAAGAACGGAACGCTTGGCCGCCTTTCTCGCCATCGCTTTAGGACATCGAGTCCATCTTGCTGGCCGAGGCGCAAGTCGCAAATCACCAGATCGATGGATGCCCCGATCATCGAGCAGGCTTCATCGCGGTTGCTGGCTGCGATCGCCCTGTAGCCTTCCGAGTTCAGCAAACGCACCATCGCATCGCGCTCGCGAGCTTGATCCTCAACGACCAGAATGGACTGTGTTACGCTCATCTTGTTCAACGAGTTCTTGTTCCCTGGATCTTGCCGAACCGGTTTTCAGGGGTTCGCGGATTGCCACTCTGGATGGAAATGTAACGCGAAAATTCATTCCGCCTAGGTCTACTCCCCGTTCGCAAGATACTCGGCCTCCTGCGTTTTCAACAAGGCTTTTCACGACGGCAAGCCCCAAGCCAACGCCTTCATGACGTGTGCTGTAGAACGGTTCAAATATTCTCTCGTATTGATCGATCGAGATGCCGTTTCCACTATCTTCGACCTCAAGTACCGCATACTCTTCCACTCGAGAGACTTTGATTCGCAACTTGCCCCCTTCCGGCATAGCCTGACGCGCGTTCTGCAGAAGATTTAACATGATCTGGCGAAACTTCTTGCGATCGATACGGATCTGCAGGCCTGGTAGGCCCTCGGAAACTTCAATATCGATCCGATGATACTCATGGACTTGCTTGAGGAAGTGAAGCGTTCCGTCGATCTCATCCTTGACGTCAATCCAAGGCTGCTCCTGGGTATCGAGTCGCGCGTACCCGAGCAGTTGTTCGACCAAGTCCTCAACACGTTGAACCTCGCTGACGGATTCTCGCAGCATCTCCACGGCATCCTGTGGGTCCATTGGGGACTCACCTCGAATGAGTTTCTCTGACGTGAATAGGTTGAGGCGCACTGCATTCAGAGGATTCCGTAATTCGTGAGCCATCCCCACGATGAGGCGGCTTAAATCGGCGAGTCTTTTTGCTTCAGCATGCCCGAGAGCTTGCTCCAATTGGATCGTATGAACTCCCAGCCGATACAGAGAGATCGATGACAACAATACGATCAGGCCGATGGCAGCGATGATTCCAGCCCAGTCTCGTATAACATCGCGCTGCGCAGCAGCAACTTGCTGTTCTAGCCAATTGCGATCCAAGCCGGAATGGTAGTAGCCAACAACATGTCCTGCCTGCTGAAATGGAATAGTGATATCGATCGCATCAGCATTTCTCGTAAGGACAGCATCTGTAATTCGGTGCACCCCAGCTCCGTAATGCGGCAAAGGAGTTCGTTGCCAGTTCTTGTCCAAAAACGCATTGTCGCCGACGGATGTATTTGGGCTACTTAGGTCATCACTGTGACTGAGGATTCGCTGTTCACCGTCCGTCACGGCGCTGTATAGGCGACCAACTCGTCCTTCGGCAGCTTGCTGCCAGTGACGCAGCAACCATCGTGGAAGGGTTTCCTGTCGAAAGTCTGATAGTTTTTTTCCTTCGTCAAGTTCCATTTCGATCCGCGCGCCGGTTCGTTCGGCATGCGATCGCGCTTCATTGATCGCAGCAGCGTATACCGAGTCCCTTCGATGCTGCCATTCAGCGCGTACTCCCCACCAGCTGACCATTGCTACGAAGAGGAGCGCAAAGCAAATGGATACTGCAGGTGCCCAGCGGATCAACCTCGCTTGATACTCCTTTGACTCTTCCGCTGTCATAGTTTCGCACCGATTTCTTGTGCCGTCCCTTCGCAGTCATTCTATGCTGTGTACGATTTAGTTAGGACAGGTCAAGGATTTTCCTCGCATGCCATTCATTCCATGATACCTTATTCCCGACTGGTTTTCGTCGCTGCTTCGCATTCCCTGGAAGATGTTCCCGCCGGGGCCGGTTCCGCGCTTTCCGCAGATTACCTGACAGCCTGGACCAGTGTTTGGGATCCGCGGCTTCTGGCAGCTTTCGGAACCGTGCCTGAATGGCGGCGCAGCGACACCAGCGGGCTCGACCTCGAGGATGCCCTTTTGTGCTGCCCGGATATTTCGCATGCCAAGCTGGACCAACCTTTGGAGGAAAGGCTTCGATCGGGCCGAAATCTTCTCGTGCCAACCGGTCGTCGCACGCGCAGCCAAGTTGTTGCAAGTCTTTTGACGGCTTTCGGTGAACGCCTACACGATGCACCACTTTCTGATGCCAATGCCTCCGAAGCGAACTGGCACCCCATTGGAGATCATGCATGTCCGTTTCTGCAGGACTTCTATGCGTTCGGTTATGCCCTTTTGCAAGTGCAGTGCATTGCTCGGAAGTTGAGATATTCGTTCAACATGGACTGGATGGTGGTAGGGGAACAGATACTTAATGCGGCGAGAGCGTCCGTGAAGCAGGATGCCGACGAGACCGACCGATGGTTGGCTGCTGCTTTTGATTCGCTATCGCAAGAGCGCGATCGATACTGCTCTCAACAAGGCCATCTCCTCGACGTCGTTCTCTTGGCCACCACGACACTTGGCAGCGGGCTGACACAAGATCTTCAGTGCGACAGGCCGCTGACTCTCCACGCAACAACTCAATTGTTGGATCGATTGAAACAGGCGAATCCGGAAGCCTGGCACATCCTCACTCAGCGGATCCTTGATAAAACAGCCTGTTTGGCCGGAGGGCTCGCGCAAGAGCCGTCCGGAGCGTGGTGGACAGAGGATATGTTTATTCATGAGATGCAGAGAGCGCAAGCTGCGTACGAAACGCTAGGTATACCGCCAGTGGCAGTTTGGATGCAGTTTACTCCGACCATCGCCAACGGGCTCGCATCGATTGGGCGACAGTTTGGCCTTCAAGGGGCAATCATCGCTGCTTTAGGAGGTGGTGCGATACCGAAGAAGGAGCACGCCAAAGTTCGGTGGCAGTCAGCCGGTGACCGAGGCGGCTTGGATTGTATCCTCGGGCATGTTTATGACGCTGCGAACGGAGAAGCGTTGCTTCACTTTGGCAACGAAATGGCGAAGCAACTGGATTACCATCAAGTTCCAACGATGGTGATGGCTCATTGGCCGAGCAAGAGTTCGGAGGCGTTCCAAGATTTGATCTGCGCATCCCGTCGAACACCCGCGCTGGGAGCTTGGACTCACGCTCAACGATACTTTGCCACGACTTCTCAGCCTTACTGGTCCGATCAATTCGGTTTTCATGATTTTCATCCTGTCCTACCATCTGCGCCGGCGGATATCCATGACTATCACTTGCGTTTGATCCATGGATTGAGGATTGCTCACAGACTTGAGCAACTTGCGTCCTTGCTGCGATTATGGTGTTGGGTTCCGGGCCGAAGTGGTGTTCCCTCGAGAGTGGGGGAGACGCATCCATTGATGGGAAAATTGGAGCAGCTTCGAGGGCGTCTCTACGACCAGGGATCGGATCCATCAGAGTTCGAGCAAGAGATTGATGAGTTGACTCAAGAGATCCTCGATGACTTGCGGCTCCGTGTCCGTAGCGATGATGATGACATCGTCATTAACGGGACGAGTCACACGAAGCGGGTCTTTCTCGAGGACTATCCACGCCGCATCGATCCGCATTCAAGCACCCGCATCGCGTTGGCCACATCGGACAACGTTGTTAGCCAATGCGTCATCGATGTTCCGTCTTTTGGATTTGCAAAGTTCCGGAGTTCGCCATTGGTCCACGAGAATTCAGGCTCACCCGTACCGGTGTCCGATGGAGATCCAAAATCCAAATCGTCGTGGTTGGGTCAAATCTTCGGAAGCCGTCCCACGATCGCCATGGAAGACGGCACCTTGGCCAACGAGTTCATGGAGATACAGATCGATCCAAACAAAGGGCACTTGCGATCGTTATACGTTGTGAACAAGCGAGGAAACCGGCTCAGTGGACAAGTCTCATGGGTCCAGCAGCCGATCCAAATCCGAAATGCTTTGGACGACCAGTCGTTTCAGGCCATGAGCAACGCAAGCATGCGGATCATTCACGCTTCCAAGACGCGCGGGACAATTGAAGTGGTTGGTCAGTTGTCGACTGGCAAGTGCGCGATCCGATACACGCTTTGGCACGGTGCCCGATGGTTGGACATTGATGTACGAGGGGATGGGGTGGATGGCCATGTCGGGTTCCCGGTGTGGCGCATGGTCTGGCCGAGCGAAGCGGCTAGCTTGGTTGCTTGGAGCCAGGGAGCCAAGGGGAAGCTTCCGCATCCATTGCAATCCCCGGTCGAGCTTATTGAGATCGATGACGCGGAACATCGCATCGAGTTTGCAACTCAGGGACTCAGCATGCACCGGCGTGTCGGCTTGAATGGACTTGCATCTTCCATCCCGGTTAGGGCCGACGGCCGGTTCCAGGCTCGGTTTTCTTTGGGCATCGACTGGCCCAAGGCGTGGGAGATTGCGATCGACCGCATCGTCCCAGACTGGGTTTCGCGCTCCGCATCCATGCGAAATGACCAGCCATCGACGAGACCACCGGATACGGGTGCATGGCTTGCTCAATGCAGCGCGCCGAATCTGAGCTTCCGGTGGATTGCCCCAGGGCCGAAGCTCAGCGTCGAGGGCCCTGCAACAGTCAGCGACGAGGGGGAAAAAGCGGGTGATGCCGTCATGACGGAACATTCCTTGGAGGCCGACGCGTGCTGCTGGATAGTGGAAACAGCAGGGAAATCCGGAATGGCGCGATTGGCATGCCATCGCCAAATCGAGAAGGCGTGGCGAGTCGATTTTCGCGGCTTAGAGTATGATAAACTGAAAGTTGAGAATGGAGAGCTTGTGATTCCCTTTCAGGCATGGGAGCGATCGCGGATCGCTCTCTGTTTCGAAAAGGAAAAAGGGTAACTCGGAGTACTCGTACGGAATTCGACTACAAGGAATAGGAATGAGCCGACCCGGCGAGCCCAACGACTTAACCAATCAGACCATCGCTGGCTACACCATCCTTCATCGGTTGGGTGTTGGCGGCATGTCGGAGGTCTATCTCGCGTTTCAGCAGTCGCTGCACCGTCACGTGGCACTCAAGGTCCTTCGGGCAGACTTCGTTGGATCGGACGAGCATGAACAGCGATTTCTTCAAGAAGCACGGGCGGCGGCATCGCTGATTCACCCCAACATTGTTCAGGTCTATGATGTCGGGAAGTACGAATCGGTCCATTACATCGCTCAAGAATACGTTCCTGGCAGCAACCTAAACTCCTTCATCCAGCGACGCGGTGCGTTACCTCTTGACGAGTCGGTATCGATCCTGTGGCAAGCCACCGCCGCACTCCAAAAAGCAGCCTCGATCGGGCTTGTGCACAGAGACATTAAGCCCGATAACCTTCTGTTGACCCCAGACGGCGAAGTGAAGGTAGCAGACTTTGGTCTTGCCCGAGCACGCGGACAGAACCAGAACTTGACGGCCGTCGGGGTCGCGCTCGGTACCCCTCTGTACATGAGTCCGGAGCAAATCCAAGGACTGTCTGTCGACTCCCGGAGTGATCTGTACTCTCTAGGCGCGACCGCATATCACATGTTGGCAGGTCGCCCTCCTTTCTCTGGCGACACCCCTTTAGCCCTTGCCATGCAGCATCTTCAGGCAGAACCGACACCCTTGAGCCAGTTGCGTCCTGATTTGCCCGAAGAGCTGGTGAAGATCGTCCATCGCTTGCTCAAAAAGAGCCCCGAGGAGAGGTACGGTTCCGCTACGGAAGTGGCCCGAGAGCTACGTGCGTTTATCGACACGCATTTGGAAGGGCTTGGTGATCGGATGATTCCATTTTCCGGACTTATCATCGAGCGTCAGGCGGTGGTAAGTGGCGCTTCGACGTTAGAGCTCCAGCGATGGATGAAGGGCGGATCACAATCGTTACCAAATGGAACGGTACCGAATCGATGGATAGCGCGCGGTGCCATTCTGGCGACTCCGATGTTGCTTGGGATGCTCGCATCGTTCGCCATTTTAAGAATCGACCTGTTTGCAAACCAACGCACCGCGACAGCCGGTGTCATACGCGAATCCTCCATTCAGCGGCAATTTGCGAAAGCCATCGTTGAGAATGATCTCAAGCATTGGAACGCGGTTTCCGAGTACTTTCCACCGACCGATGCCGTCAGCAGAACTTACCATTTGAAGTCCGAGTTGCAGATTGCCAGGCTTCGATTGGAGGGTGAGGATTTCGACAGCGCGGAATCGGCCCTAAGGCGGGTGCTGAACTCACCCCATGCAGACGACGTGATGACCACCATTGCGCGAATCGAGCTTGGCTGGCTGACCAGCAAGACACGGCGAGAGACCATCAGCAACGAACACTACGACCGCGCGATGCGCGATCTCTCGCTAATGGTCCCAGAGAAGCAGAAGCTAATTCGAGAAGCCCTTCCCGCGAAGATTCGAACAGAGTGGGAAAACGTGGACTATCTACACAAGGAGCCTCCAACTACGGAAACGGATCCGTAATCGTGCTCACTCGGCGATTGATATCTGCGATTGTGTTAATCGCGTTTCTGGTTGGGTCTTGCTGGTTGGATGTGAACCGTCCACTCTCTGGGGTTGTCGGTCTATGGATGTTGCCTGTCTTTTTGTTGATGACCCTTGGCACCCTTTGGGAAATGGGTGGAATGGTCGCCAAACGACTTCCTCTCGCCCCTTGGCGCGTTATGGGCTACGGGGTTCTCGCTATTGCGATCGGTCTCGCGCCACTATGGACAGAGCTCTTGCCATCAGAGAGCTGGCTTGGTCCGAATCGTCTGGACTGGATGAGCTGGATTGCGATCGCATTGCTATTGACATGCTTTGCCATGGCGGTTGACGCGATCCTGCGGTACTCCATTGCGGAACGCACGTTGGGGCACGCCGCAACAGCCGATATCATGATGTCATGGTTTGCCTCGATTGCGATGATTTCCTACGTAGTAGGCCCTATGCTGATGTGGTGGCCGATCCGAATGGCTGAGGGCTCAGCGGCTGGAGATTCCATGGCTGGGATGCTCCATCTGATCGGCATCGTCTTGGTCACCAAAATGGCGGATGCTGGAGCGTATTTCGCTGGAAAGAGCTTGGGTCGCAACAAGCTATGTCCAGCGATAAGCCCTGGAAAAACCGTGGAGGGTCTGTTGGGAGGCTTCGCCGCGAGCACCCTCGCCGCGTATATTTGGTTTAGGTTGGTTTTCCCAATGCTAAGCCCGCAGGAGGGTGGTACACTTTGGGGGCCTGCGTTGTTGGCGGTACTGCTGACCACTGGGGGACTTGTAGGAGATTTGACGGAATCAATGGTTAAACGGACTGTGGGTGAAAAGGATAGTGGACAGCTGCTCCCAGGGTTGGGTGGTGTCTGGGACGTTACCGACTCCCTTTTGCCCGCGACAGTGTTAGGGTATTTGGGCCTACTCGCAGGACTTTCATAAGACATGTCAGAAGCGACGTTGACCCTCGGAGACCCCCAACTGGCTCTGCAGTTGTTCGGGCCGCAGGATACGAATTTGCGGCGTGTCCGAAACCAATTAGGGGTGGCGATTACCCACCGAAATGGGCAAGTGCGGATTGCGGGTCCCTCAGACTCCGTTCGTATGGCTACTGAGATCCTTGAACAGCTTCGCGATAAAGTAATGCACCATGGGGCCGTGGGCCCTGATGAAGTAGCGGACGTCATGCAGCAGATGATGGCCGGCCGTTCTCTCTCCCCTACCGATCGAAGCGAACTCCCAAAGTTTGAGATGCGGGAAGTAGCGATCGGGAACGCGGCTCGGAGAATCAAACCGCGCACATCGGGCCAAGCCAGCTATATCGAAGCCATTCGCAGCCACGATATGACCTTTTGTATCGGCCCTGCAGGTTGCGGAAAAACCTATTTGGCTGTCGCGACTGCGGTGGAAGCGTATCGAGCAAAGCAGGTGCGAAAGATCGTTTTGGTGCGGCCAGCAGTCGAAGCCGGGGAGAGCTTGGGGTATCTGCCCGGCGACCTTCAAGAGAAACTGAATCCTTATTTGCGCCCTCTTTTGGATGCCATCAATGAGAT
>JALOQW010000341.1 GCA_025459275.1 Pirellula sp. | reverse complement strand
CTTCCAATAACGCGGCTAGCGCCCGCGGCTCACAGCAACGATTGCGACAGCTTGGCGAGCGGTGGGTGTTAACCCACTGTTTCTCCCTCCCGGCGTCCATCTTGCAGCGACTGGCCAATTCTTAGAATGCTCGATCTCGCTGCAAGAAACAGGGGACTAACGTCCCCCGCTCGCCGGTGAGCCGCACGCGCTAGCGGCGCTTCGGGGCATCGACATGTTCGGTCGGCTGCCGCTCACTGTACATCAACGATTGCGACAGCCGAGTACTGGTAGTAGCTTCCAATAACGCGGCTAGCGCCCGCGGCTCACATCAACGATTGCGACAGCTTGGCGAGCGGTGGGTGTTAACCCACTGTTTCTCCCTCCCGGCGTCCATTTTGCAGCGACTGGCCAATTAATAGAATGCTCGATCTCGCTGCAAGAAACAGGGGATTGACATCCCCCGCTCGCCGGTGAGCCGCACTGCCGTATCAATCTCGTTACAGCTCCCGAACGCATCGGACGAGCGTCATCAGCGCAAACCCGGTGCCGTAGGGTTGATGGTAGTTGTACAGTGGATAGTCCCACCACGAGCCATCTTTTTCTTGCAACCGTATCATGACGTTCGCTAACTGGTCCTGCATCTGCGGTTGGGACTCTTCTGGCAATTCTTCCAAGCCCAGGGCCGCATAATAGTGCCCATAGTAAAAGAAGTAGCCCGCGACGAGAAACCACGATTCATGAGGGATCGGTCGCTTACGGCCGATATCGAGCCACAGATTCCGCGCGTACAGACGTTTGGCCCAAGCCAGCAACGCAGCATCGCTGACGCTGGTATCTCCATAAAGTCGCAGTACGTAATTGCATGCTTGGCTCCTGCCCACACTTCCACCAGGCTTATTCACATCGAAGCCAGGGGAAGTTCGCATGTCATCCGAATAGAGATAGGCTAGATCCGGCCGTTGCTGGCGTCGAATCACCGCGAGGCCGCGATCGATCATCGCTTGCGGGACATCGGCTCCGACCTCTCTCGCTCGGTGGAGAGCGTACAGCACTGTCGCGGTCGTAAAGCTGGTTGGCTCAGCCGTGGGCTTTTGAAGATGCATGTGGAAGTCGTAGTATCCCCAGCCGCCTTTGGTCGTCTCATATCGTCCAAGGAGTTCGATCTGATGTTGGATTTCGTCAAGCAGTGTTTTTTGTTTGCCTTCGTCACCATCGTGATATCGATGGAGCCTGGCCAACGCTTCGATGCCATAAGCGTGCCCCCAGACGTTGTAGAGCGCATCTTGGTTGGCCCGCCTCAGGTGAGGCAGATGCTTTAACAGCCATTCCTCGCCTCGAACGATGAGTTCATCGGAACGATAGGAGTAGTCACGACAATCGACTAGGGCCGCCACGCACAGCGCTGTCGTTCCTGCTCTGAACGCATCATGCGCACCAGGGGTGGGTGCATAGATATTCAGATCCTTGGTGCGTGTCGGGCCCCCCCATGAACCATCTCGATTTTGTGTTTCGGCCAAAAAGGCAATGCCCCGTTCAATGGACGACTCGATCTCTAACTGAGACGGAGCCTCCACATGAACCGGTTCGGGCCCTTTCTCAGCAAGGGTTGATTCCCGTTCCTGGGCCACGACCCATGTGGCCCCTATCCAGATCGCAACACAGGCGATCGACCAACATTGAAGGGTTGGAATGAATCGATGGGAACTTGCCATTACTTGGATCCATCCGATTCAACTATTTTTTCATCGCCGTTGAGACCGCTGAGGATCTCGGTTCGATCTCCAGAGGCAATACCGGCTTCGACCCAGCGTTTCTCAGGCTTGGATTCCGCGTTCAAAACGAAAATGTAGGTCGCGTCATCTTCATCCGGATCTTGATGCAGAAACTTACTTGGCACCGTGAGGGCCTTGGCATTGAAGTAAGCGACCCACTTGGATTTGCCTGTCATTCCTGCGACAACCTTCTTCGGTGCATCCGTTTGTAATTCCAAATGGACCGGGAAGTTCCCATCTGCGCCTGGGACACTGGCGACTTTCTGGATTTTGGCTTCAACGCGCACGCTGGGGAAAGCGGTGGGAGTGATCACGGCGAGAGTACCGGGAGTTGCAAAGGCGAGATCGGTTTCGGGAACGGAACCTACGAAAGACAAGTGATTAGGTTTCACAAGAGTCAAGATGACTTCGTTTTGATTCACGAGTCCGTGTGGCCGCAATTTGGTATTCATTTCGGCGATGTTGCCAAACTTCCCATCGGTCGATTTGCCGAAGTAAACAACACCGTCGTGCGGGGCTTCGATGCGGAACTTCTTGAGATCGCTTCGAAGTTTCTCAAGCTCGCGAGCCCCTTTTTCCAAATCCAAGCGTTGCTTCTTGAGGGTAGCTTGTCGCTTCTCCTTGAGAAGCGGTTGCATCAATTGGAATTGTTCAAAAGCGATCTCAGCCAAGCGATGCTGGGTTTCTTCGTTCGTTTTTTCGCGAGGCAGATTCAGTTGGACCGAACGTTGATGGTTTAGTTCCTCACGCTCGAGTGCAAATCGGGAGCGGTCCAAATCGTCTTTGGCCCGGCGCAGGACAATCTCTTCGGATTCTTCGGTGAGGTCATCGGCTTTATACATCTTCTCAAGTTGACGCAATTCTTCGGCGGTGTAATCGAGATAGTCCTTCATCGATTTCAGGGACTGCTCTACTGAGCGCTCATTCATGGGGAACTCTCGCTTCAGAAAGAAAGCGAAATCTTCATCGGCGCGGCGTTTGGTGAGTTCGGCGGACTCGGCCTCCAAGGGTGCCCTGGCCTCAGCGATCCGTGGCTCGCGCTCGGCTTCCTCCATCGCGAGCTTCTGCATCCCGAGCGCGTATTCTTGTTGCTCGAGTTGTTCTTTGGCATCGTGCGTATCGAACTCGACGAGAACGTCCCCCGCGCGTACGTTGGTGCCGTGTTCGACGGCCTTGAGTACTTTCAAGGTGAGATTGGTTTCTAGGGTAACACTGACCTCCGTGGCGGCTGCTGGTGCAAAGTAACCCGACATCCCAATCGTTTTTTGGATGGTCCCGATCTCGGGATGGATGCTGGCGGGTGGCGGATCTTGCGCCAGCCCCCAGCAGGCGCTGAGCATCGATGCCGCGAAAAGGGTGGATCTCAAATACGTATAGGGGCCGAGTACGAACCGGTGACTCACGACAAACATTCGATGCAATCCCATGAAACGACGTAGAAACAGCTGAAAAAGCAGATATTCGTTGAGCCAATCTTAGGTCAATCCGCCGTTCCTGTGTTGGTTCTCGGACAGCAAAGTGCCCAATTTCACGGTTGCCCATGATCGCGGTTGTATGGGTTGCCCGGGGAGCCAGCGGAATCGCGTGCACGGGGGGATCGATTCGCTTACACTGGTTAGAACGATTGTGAGTATTTGCCTTCCCTCTCTCCCCACCGCAAAGCCATGCAGAATACCTCCCGCCGTCGTTTTCTTGAGTACTCCATGCTCTCCACCGCCGCTGCCCTAGCTGCCAATGCCGCAAAGGTGCGTGCCCAGGAACCACAACCACCCACGTCCTTCGGGCCGAACGATACGATCCAAGTTGCCGTCGTAGGCGCAGGTGGACGTGGTCAATCGCACATCGATGGCTTCGCGGGCAAGCCTGGCACGGTCGTTACCCACATTTGCGACTGCGACGAATCTCATGGTCAGAAGAGTTGTGAATCAGCGGCCGAGAAGCAAGGGGGACGCAAGCCGATATGGGTCCGCGATATTCGCAAGCTGCTCGAAGATCCCTCCATTCATGCGGTCTCGATCGCAACGCCGAACCACTGGCACTCCCTCGGCGCGATCTGGGCCATCCAAGCCGGCAAAGATGTCTACGTCGAGAAGCCCGTATCGCACAACGTGCTCGAAGGGCGTCGTGTGGTTCAAGCGGCGAGAAAGCACAATCGCATGGTCCAGACCGGCACGCAGAGCCGATCCAATCCTGGCATGCGCGAAGCGATGGAATTCATTCATTCGGGAGGCATTGGCGACGTCAAAGTCTCGCGAGGCCTATGCTACAAGCGTCGGGATTCGATAGGCCCCAAGGGTGTCTATGAAGTACCGAAGTCCGTCGACTACGATCTCTGGTCCGGACCGGCAAACATCCTTCCATTGACACGAAAGCGGTTCCATTACGATTGGCACTGGCAATGGGAGTACGGAAACGGTGATTTAGGAAATCAAGGCATCCACCAGATGGACCTGTGCCGATGGGCCTTAGGTGAGGATCGCCTCAGCGACCGCGTCTGGTCCTTTGGCGGTCGGTTGGGCTACGAAGATGCCGGCGAGACGGCCAATACGCAGATCGTGGTCCACGACTACGGAGATCGCAAGTTGGTTTTCGAAGTGCGTGGCCTGGAAACTCCCGAATTCAAGGGCGCCAAGGTGGGCATCATCATCGAGGGGACTAAAGGCTACCTTGTCATGACTTCGTATTCGAGCGGCACCGTATTCGATCTCGAAGGGAACGCCGTCAAGCAATTTGGGGGTGGCGGTGATGATCGCCACTACCAGAACTTCACCGATGCCATGCGGGCTCGCGATCACAAGATTCTCAATGCGGATATCGAACAGGGGCACCTTTCAAGCGCTTTGTGCCATCTCGGCAACATCTCGTTGAGGCTCGGGAATACCATCGCGGGCGAAGAGGTCGCATCGGCAGTCCGGGATCTAGGTGGCGACGCGGTCATCGAAGATGCATGGAATCGAACCGCAGAACACTTGGCCGAGAACAAGGTCGAAGGCTATCAGATTCAGATGGGCCCCAAACTGCAATTAGATCCTGTCTCCGAATCGTTCGTCGGTCGCGATGCCCCCAATCAATGGCTCACCCGAGAATACCGAGCTCCCTACATCATCCCCTCCGAGAACGCCGTCTGATTCCGCCTCTCATCCGTGAATACTCATCCCTGTTTCTTTAACTACTTTGCAAAGGTTCTTGTCATGCCCAGACTCACCGCGTCGATCCTCGTTCTGTTCTTGATCTGCTTCTCAACCGGTTGCGGCCAATCGAAGAACACGGCTACGGCCAGTTTGCGATTGATCCCTCCGCCTGGAGCCATTGGTCCGGAAGGGGAGTTCGCTTCGCTGGATTCGTATTATCAAACTCAGATCGATCTGTTGTGCTCTGACGTGATTCTCACGGAAGCATGCGCGGATCTTAAAGAGTCGCAGAAGACTCAACAAGCGAACTCGAGCGACTATCGGGACCGGGCCGCAGATTGGCAGTCCCGCTTGTCCGTGACAAGAAACAAGGACAGTCAGATTCTCAAG
>JALOQW010000340.1 GCA_025459275.1 Pirellula sp. | reverse complement strand
TACCGTTCAATGAAGGTAGTGGAAGTTGATGAGCTTCCCGGTGCTCATGGATCTTGGCAAGATCCACAGCACTCGATCAAGGATCTTTGGCAAGATCCAGTACGCTAGGATCTTTGGCAAGATCCACTACACTAGCTCAAGGATCTTTGGAAAGATCCACTACACTGGTTCGTTGAACGGTATTGCGCGTAAACAGGCGCCTGTCCTTGTTCTTAGTTTACCGGAAGAAGGGCTTCGATGACGGTCCCTGAGGGGAGTTACTGATGGCTTCAGTAACTGATGGGCTCGCAGTCGTCGTGCGAGCTACCGGAGCCTTGATCTCCATGTTCCGAGAAAAGCCCTTCGACACTCGAAGCAGGAACCCATGGGCCGTCACCGTATCGGACTTGGTGATGACCGAGTAGCTGTTTGGATTCGGCAAGTTCCTTGAGGGCGTCAAAAGAAAGGGGGCCAAACGGCTTGCCCCACAGCATGAAGTGCCAGTGCGACATAAGGCTATCAATACGGGATGAGTTCGTGAAAAGAGCACAGCGACTGAGTGTGGGGCGCAATCGACGTGCAGTGGCATGAATCTAAACGTTCGATGAAATACTGCCAGCGGAGTTCCCGCAAAGTTTCAATCAAACTTGATCATTTTTGATACGTCGGTAAGCACGTAGTACTACTTGGTGCCCAATGGGGTTCGTATGCCTTGGCATCGACCATATTTTTCTGAGAAGAATCGAATCAGTGAGCCTTCGTGGCTTCATTTCCCACAGAGGCACGTTCAAGGGGGGACGCCGCCCCGTTGGTGAAGGGTGTGTGGGATGGAACCGCTATTGCGAGTCTGTGGTCGATCGAGAATCGGCGCCGCGTGTTGTTCTGTCGCCCCGTCCGGGGCTTGGGCATTCGGGTGGGACGTGTACCCGGACCTTTCGGTCCGGGCTAAAGTTCTGACGGTCCTCCGGACCTAAGACTAACGCTGCTTGCGCAATGGCACTTACCTTAGCGGAGTAGCGCGAGCTGCCCGGTGAAGGGAACTTGCATAAGAACATTTGCTATCAGGACTCACCGGACGGCTTGCGCAGTACCGCTTGTATCGTACGGCTTGCGCCGTGCGGCGCGTATGGGACGGCTTGTGCCGTACGGCGCGAAAAGTAAGTAGGTGTGGCCGTCGGTCACCTGTTTCCGTGTGTTGAGATATGAGGTTCGGTGAGTCGTTGAAGTCGGCGAGCGCGGGGCACGGGGGGCGGGGTAGCGGTGCAAGAAACAGTGGGTTAACACCCACCGCTCGCCAAGAGTGTAGCCACGGCCAGGGACGCTAGCTGAGGATTCCTTCGATCACGTTTCCGTGGACATCCGTCAGGCGATAGTCGCGACCTTGGAAACGATAGGTCAGTTGCGTGTGGTCGAAGCCTAATAAGTGGAGAATGGTAGCATTCAAGTCGTGCACTTGGACCGGTTGCTCCACTGCGTTGAATCCCAACTCGTCAGATGCTCCGTATACGCACCCTCCTTTTAGACCACCACCCGCCATCCAAACGCTGAAGGAACGATTGTGGTGATCTCGTCCGTCGTTGCCGCCTTGCACCATCGGCGTCCGTCCAAACTCTCCACCCCAAATGACCAGGGTGTCGTCGAGCAATCCTCGCTGCTTCAGATCTTTGACCAACGCCGCACTCGGGCGGTCCGTGGCATTGGCGTTGTTCTTGACATCGGCCGTCAAATTTCCATGCTGGTCCCAAGCTTCATGAAACAGCTGGACAAATCGAACGCCGCGCTCGAGTAGTCGACGCGCGAGTAAACAATTTCTCGCGAAACTTGCTTCCTTGGGGTCTTTCACGCCATACAACTCCAGTGTCTCCGGTGACTCCTGGCCTAAGTCCATCAACTCCGGTGCACTGGATTGCAATCGATAGGCCATCTCGTAACTCTGAATGCGAGCTGCAATCTCCGGGTCACCTACTTGTTCAAGAGCCAGTTGGTTGAGCCGTGCAATGGTGTCGATTGAATCCTTCTGAGCTTGAGTATCGATGCCGCGCGGGTTCGACAGATACAGAACCGGATCTCCGGCACTTCGAAAAGGGATCCCACCATACGCCGTCGGCAGAAAGCCGCTTCCGTAGTTGCTGGCACCACCACTGGTTCCCTTGGCACTGGTGAGCACGACGAACCCGGGTAAGTCACTGGCTTCAGAACCGAGTCCATACAAGGTCCACGAACCGAGGCTAGGGCGCCCGAACTGTTCCGAACCGGTGTTCATGAAGATCTGGCCAGGTGCGTGATTGACGGCCGTGGTCTGCATGGAGCGTATCAAGCAGATGTCGTCGGCAACGCTTCCAATGTTGGGCAACAATTCGCTCAGTTCCATGCCGCATTTGCCTTGCGGTGAAAACTTGTACTTGGGGCCAAGCAACGCGGAGTTGGGGTTAATGAAGGCGGCGCGGTACCCTTTCAAGAGCTCCGGTGGCGGTAGCTGGCCATCCCGTTTCGCTAACTCCGGTTTGGGATCGTACAGTTCGAGCTGGCTTGGGGCGCCCGCCTGAAACATGTAAACCACACGCTTGACCTTCGGTGGAAAGTGCGGTGCGCGTGGAGCGAGAGGACGCGTGTCGTTGCCCGACTCCGAGCCAACGAGTTCACCTGCGAGCAAATGGGCCGCAGCGATACCCGCTAACCCGACTCCGCATTCTCGAAAGAACCAGCGGCGACGATGCAATTCCGCTCGGGCCTCGTGAAGTCGCTGGATGGTGGGAGACATGCCAATGGTCCTTGTTCGTTCGTTACGAGAGTAGTTCTTGAATGACACGACCTTCATCGGTCGGACCGATCAATCGATTGAACAATCCTTGGTATTGGTAACCAAACCGATAGGGATCCAAACCTAAGAGGTGGAGGAGGGTCGCTTGAAGGTCTCTGGGAGTGACTGCGTTCTCCGTCACATAATAACCGATGTCGTCGGTCTGACCAAAGGAAACCCCGCCACGAATGCCGCCCCCTGCCATGAGCATGGAATACGCGTAGGGATGATGGTCACGCCCGAAGAAGCCTTTCGTAGGGGTGTCTCGGACGTTGTTCTGGGACATCGGTGTTCGACCGAATTCTCCACCCCAAATCACCAACGTGGAATCAAGCAATCCTCGCTGCTTCAGATCAGCGATCAAAGCCGCGACTGGGCGATCGATCTGTTGGCATTTGATCGGCAACGTTTCGTCGATCGATTCTCCGGGGGAGGAGCCATGGTGATCCCAACCCCAATCGTAAATCTGCACGAACCGAACCCCCGATTCCACCAGACGTCGAGCGAGCAAGCAGTTGTTCGCGAAGGTCGGATCGTTCCCTTGATAAAAGACCCGTGGATCGTCTTCCGATTCAGCTCGCGATACAAACCCCGGCTTGGCCCCGTACATATCCAGGGTCTGTTGCGTTTCGCGAGACAGATCCATGACCTCAGGGACCGACATCTGCATGCGGAAGGCGAGTTCGTACTGTTCCATCCGAGTCATTGTTTCGGGATCACCCAGTTGTGCATGATGGGCTTGGTTCAAATCCCGGAGGGCGCTGAGCATCTCTCGTCGCAACCCACGATCGATACCGGCAGGATTCGACAAGTAGAACACGGGGTCTCCGGTCGTTCGGCATTGGACACCTTGGTAGATCGAAGGCAAGAACCCACTTCCCCATAGACTCTTGCCCGCATCCGGTGTCTTTCCTCCCGATAGGAGCACGACGAAGCCCGGGAGATCTTCATTCTCAGATCCAAGACCGTACGTTGCCCAAGCTCCCATCGAGGGATTTCCTAAGCGGGCCTGCCCGGTCTGAACCAGTAGCTGCGCCGGAGCGTGATTGAACTGGTCGGTGGTCATGGAGCGAATAACCGCTACATCGTCGATACATTTGGCGAGGTTGGGGAGCAACTCTGAGACCCATTGGCCGCTTTGCCCATATTGTTGGAACTGGAACATGGGTCCCAGCATCTTGGGGACCCCTTTGATGAAGGCGAAGCGTTTCCCTTCCAGATATTCCTTGGGGCATTCTTTGCCGGAGTACTTGTTGAGCTCCGGCTTGTAATCGAGCAACTCTAATTGGGACGGGGAACCGGCCATGTGAAGATAAATCACATGCTTGGCTCGCGCCATCAAGGGTTTCGTCGACGTGTCCTGGCCGATTGCAAGCGGACTCTTGCCTTGCATGCAGGCCATGGCAATGGCGCCGAGACCGACTCCGCCCTGGCTCAGGAAGTGTCGTCGCGTTTGCGCTGCAAGCTGCTCGTATCGAAGCGCGTTGGTTGGGATCGATTTCATGGTCGCATCAGGAATTCATCAAGGTTGATCACGGTACTGGTCAAGACCGACCAGGCAGCGATTTCGTTGGGAGGGATCGAAGGATCAAGAGAGAATGCAGCTTGTTCCAGGAGTCGTCGGGCTTCTCCATCTCGATTCGCAAAGTGTTGGCGAGAACGGGCCAGCAGGTCCTGAAGTCGCAGGCGTTCCGATTCAGCGATGGGGCGAATCATCGCGATCTGGAAGCCGCGTTCGATGCGTTCCGCATCGCTGCTGGCCAGTTGATACCAGCGTTGAGCCATGGCCAAGGAAGCTTCGACGTAAACAGGATCGTTGAGCGTTACGAGGGCTTGCAACGGAGTATTCGTGGGGATGCGTCGGATCTGGCATACCTCGCGCGTTGTGGCATCAAAGGTCTCCATCGATGGATAAGGAGTCGTACGTTTCCAAAACGTATAGATCCCGCGACGATAGCGGTCTTCCCCAGGGCTGGTGATCCAGCGGGCGCCCGAATAAGTCGACCTCCAGAGTCCTTCGGGTTGCGGTGGCATCACGGGTGGGCCCCCTTGCTTGGAAGAGAGAAGTCCGGCCGCTGCCAAGGTTTGGTCGCGCACGGCTTCGGCACTCAATCGGAAGCGGGATGAACGACTGAGCCATCGATTCTGCGGATCTCGCTCACGTCGCGCTTCATCGAACACGAAACTCTGCTGGTAAGTGTTGGAGAGCACAATCGCCCGGATCAGCTTTTTCAGGGACCAACGATACTCATCGCGAAATTGCACGGCCAGACTATCGAGTAGCTCTGGATGCGAGGGCAAGGCACCTTGGGATCCGAAATCTTCCTCGGTTTCGACGATTCCCTTCCCAAAGAGTTGAGCCCAGACGCGATTCGCCGTGACGCGGGGTGTCAAAGGATTGTTCTTGTCCATCAACCACAAGGCCGCCATCAATCGATTCGGTCCCTGCGCGGGTGATTGCGGAGAGAACAAAAGTGGAACCGACGCCGAGACTTCATCGCCTGG
>JALOQW010000339.1 GCA_025459275.1 Pirellula sp. | reverse complement strand
CGGAACACGGATCGTGGAAGTCATCTGGCCAAAGGTGGCAAACAGCGACAACCACTCTTGGGATCACCACGTTGACCTCTCGAAACGCATGAAGAATCAGTCCGCTCCGATGTTGGATGCAGGTCTTTCGGCTTTGATCGAGGATTTGGATCAGCGGGGGATGTTGGAGGATACACTCGTGGTTGCCGTCGGCGAATTCGGGCGATCTCCCGAACGTGGAGTCAGCACCAGCGGGAACGGCAACAGCGATGACGGCCGCGACCACTGGCCCTATTGCTACACCGCTGTCATGGCAGGTGCCGGCATCAAGCGTGGATACGTGCACGGCAAGAGTGACAAGACCGCCAGCGCACCCGTCGACTCGCCGGTTCACCCAGCCCAATTGCTGGCCACAATCTACCATGCCTTTGGTATCGATCCTGAGACAATCGTTTACAATCACCTCAACCAACCGCGTGAACTCGTCAAGGCGCAAGCGGTTACCGAGCTGTTTGCCTGACGGTATGCACAAGGACGTCACGCAACCGCGTGGTGCATCTCCCTCTATCATCAAGAAACTATTATGCGAATGATCTTCACCGCTGCGTTGCTGGTATTGGCAATTCACGGGGCTGCCAATGCTCAAGGACTCGGAGCGACTCCAGCCAAAGCGTTTCGTGCCCCTGAAGGCTTCAAGGTTGACCTTATCTATGAGGTACCCCTGGCCGAACAAGGTTCTTGGGTCTCGATGTGCGTTGACCTCCAAGGACGCCTCATCGTCTCGGACCAATACGGAAAACTTTACCGAGTCACGCCAGCAGCCCCAGGCCAAGATCCCGACAAGACACTCGTCGAGGACATGAAGATCAAAATCGGGATGGCCCAAGGTCTCCTTCACACCAAAGATGGCCTGTACATCGACGTCAACGGTCCTGGACTGATCGAGGAACCGAAGAAATCAGACGAGGGGCCCGAGTCCGAAGGCAAAGACGATAAAGCTTCCAAATCTCAAGACCCACAAAAAGCTGAACAAGCAGCTGCACCGAAGTTTCCATCGGGACCTGGTTTGTATCGATTGCAGGACAAGGATGGCGATGATCAGTGGGAAACCATCGAGAGAATTCTGCCTCTGGAAGGTGGCGGGGAGCATGGCCCTCACGCCATCATCGAAGGACCGGATGGACGATTGTATTTATGCGCGGGGAACCAAACGGATCTTCCGAAGAATATCGACCGCTCACGCGTCCCTCGGATTTGGGGTGAGGATCACATGCTCGGACGGATGCCTGACGGCCGAGGCTTCATGGCCACCCGTTTGGCACCTGGCGGGTTTATTCTCAGCATGAAACCTGACGGCAGCGACGTCGAGTTGGTCTCAACTGGCTTCCGGAATGAATATGACATTGCGTTCAATCCCCTGGGGGATCTCTTCACGTACGATGCCGATATGGAATGGGATATCGGAACTCCCTGGTATCGACCGACGCGGGTCAATCATGTGATCAGTGGGGCGGAGTTCGGTTGGCGAAACGGGACCGGCAAGTGGCCTGAGTATTTCGCGGACAGCTTTGGTGCCGTTGCTAACATCGGTTACGGATCTCCGACTGGAATCGTTTTTGGAACCGGAGCCAAGTTTCCAGCGAAGTATCAACACTCTCTGTTCATCGGAGATTGGAGTTACGGTGTGGTCTATGCCGTCCATATGGAACCGGAGGGAGCCAGTTACCGTTCGACGTTTGAGCCATTCATTAGTGCATCGCCATTGCCGGTCACCGATATGGTGATTCATCCGAAAGAGGGTTGCATGTACATGACGATCGGTGGTCGCAAAGTGCAGTCCGCGATGTACCGCATTCGCTATACAGGTACGGAGTCAACGCAGTCGGTGCCTTATCCAGACAATCCCGAGGCAGCTACTGCGCGGTCCATTCGTCGCTCGCTCGAAGCCATGCACGGCGCTAATGCCAAGTTTGATGTGAATTTGGCTTTGCGAAACATCGGCAGTTCCGATCGAGCCATTCGAATGGCCGCCCGATTGGCCTTGGAACACCAGCCTGACGTTACCCAATGGCGAGATCCGATCGCCCAGGTGTTACCGCCTCAAGCTACCATCACTTTGGCTGTTGCTCTCAGCCGACGCGGTTCACCAGAGGATCGAGCGGACATTCAGAAAGCCTTGCTGCGTTTGGATTGGAACAAGTTGAGCTCGTCTGAGAAATTGGAATTGTTGCGAGCTTATCAACTCAGCTTCTTGCGACTGGGTGAAGGAGACGAAGATCTTCGCGCTAAGATCATTGCACAGCTCGATCCACACTTTCCAATGTCCGACGGAGACTCTCTGGTTGATCGCGAATTGGCTCGGGTGTTGATTTATCTCGGGGCACCGAAGATCGTCGAACGCTGTGTCAAGGAAATGCAGACGGCGGGCTCTGCTGAACAGCAGATTCATTACGCATTTTGCCTTCGCGATGTGCAAGAAGGATGGACCGACGAAACCCGTAAAGCCTACTTCCAATGGTTCTATCAAATCGCTTCCGCTCGAGGAGGCGCTTCCTTCGGAGGATTCATTGAGAACATTCGACAGGTCGCCTTGGGATGGTTGTTGGATGAAGACAGAGCTGCCTTGGGTGATCTTGCAGGTCCGCCCCCAGCACCGAAGGACCCGATGGCTGAGTTAGAGCCTCGATCGCTGGTCAAAGAGTGGACGGTTGATGAGTTGCTTGCGAAGGTCAACGAGAAGAAATCTGGTTTCGACTTTGAACGAGGCAAGCAAATGTTCGCTGTAGCCCAATGCTACAAGTGCCATCGCTTTGCCGGACAAGGGGGAATTCAAGGTCCCGACTTGACCGCATCCAGTCAACGCTTCAGTCCAAAGGATATGTTGACCGCGATCATCGAACCGAGCAAAGAGATCAGTGACCAGTACGAAGCCACGATCTTCCAGACCGAGGAGGAAACGATTATCGGACGCGTGGCCAACCTGAATGCGAACATGTTGATGGTTTCCACCAACATGCTCGATCCTGGCAGTTTTGCGAATCTCGATCGCAACGACATCGTTGATACCAAGCCCAGCAAGGTTTCGATGATGCCGAGTGGCCTACTGGACACGTTGAGTGCCGAGGAGGTCATCGACTTGCTCGTCTATCTCCAATCCGGTGGTAACCCCAAAAGCGATCGCTATTCGGCATCCCGTTGATTCGATTCGGATTTCCTAAAAGCGGCTGGGCACAAGCCCTCCGGTGAGGACGAGTCGTACCGTTCCTTCTCGTACATGCCTTGCCCAATAGCAACCGCTCGTTCAATGCAACGACTCAAGGAGAACATCTCAAACTGTCCGGTGAATAGTAAACCGTAAGGAGGACACTGTCATTATCAGGACTCACCGGACGGCTCGCGCCGGTACCGCTATGACAACGCTTTCTCGAAAAGCGTCATCATCCGGGACCAGGCTTTTTCGGCTTGCTCCTCGTTGTAGACACGCGTGTCAGGTGGGCACCAGCCGTGACCGGCGGGATAGACTTCGATCTCGGCCTGCAACTTGGCTTGTGCAAAGGCTTCCTTCAGGACAGTCTTCGACTCGGGGTCCCGTTGGTCATCATTCTCAGCGATGGCAACGAGGAATTGGGCCTTCATCTTGGGGATCAAGAGGTGCGGGCTGTCCTCGTTCTTGGTGACCAATCCACCTCCGTGGAAACTGCATGCGGCTCCGATCCGATCAGGCATGGTGGCTGCGGTTCGCATGACGATCGGGCCTCCCATGCAGTAGCCGATGGTTCCAATCTTTTTGGAGGTGTCGACTTGGGGCTGCGCATCAAGCCACGTGACGAACGCTTTGGCATCGGTCATGTGCGTTTGCGGGCTTAGGGCGCGTGCGAAGGGCATCACCTCTTGAATGGGTGTGCTGGTGGCGTTTTCGGCTACGGGGGATTTCTTAGAGCGATAGAAGGGGTTCACCACCAACACGCTGTAGCCTGATTCCGCCAAGCGTTTTCCCATTTGCCGAAAGGCCGGCCTCAGACCAAAGATATCGGGCCAAACCAGGACAGCGGCATGGGCTCCTCCCTTTGGCGTTACGAAAAATGCATCGCATGTACCATCCGGCGTTGGAATCTCGACTTCATTCTCCGAGATCTCCACAGCGTGAGCTGAGCTAGGCAAGAGCAAGCTTGCGCCGATCCCTGCTGAAACCAGGATACCCAAATCGCGTCTCGAGTACTTTTTGAGGTCTTCTTCGAAATGATCTTGATCGCACATGTTACGGATTCGCTTTCTGGATGAAGTGAGAGATGAGATCAATAGCTAGGCATCGGACAATCAGCATACCCGCTCCATCGTCTCCCAGCAAAGTGGCTAGTGCTTAGTGTCCGCCCCTGGCGTGACTCCTGCGCTAATCCCGCCCCCATCGACCCCGTGTCGATGGAGCGATGACTGACCAGCTACATTCGCCTTTCGAGGCAACAGGGGCAGCACCAACGCAACACCGACGAGCAAGCCGAGTTCGATGCTGTAAGCGATCACGAATTGCTCGAATTGGATCGTGAAGGCAATCTGTCGGTTCCAGTTCAATAGCCATGCTCCGATGAGATGAAAGACGGTAGGACCGAAGATTGCTAACGTGAAGAAGCTGATCACGAATCGGCCGCGTCGGCGACTGAAGACGGCCCCGAGTTGGAGCCAGATCAACGTTGCGATTGCTATCGCGAGCCATGCGAGCCATATCGCGAATGGGACGAAGTATAGGACGGAATTGCCTCGTGCGCTTGCTGAATTGTACGGAAAGAGTTTGAGCCCGAGCATCAGGAATGCGGACCCCGCCATTGTTCCGAGGAGAGCTCGGATGGAATAGCGGCTGCCGGTTCCTAATTGGATAGGTTGCCAACGAAAATCGAAACGCCTCAGGAGCAGTTTCAGAAGCAGGTTGATCGTGGCGTAGAGGCCAAGGCTTCCGATCAAACAGAACCAGAAGAAGTCTTGCGGTGCTGGCCCCCATGCAATGGACATACCCAGGAGGACGGTGTAGGAGATGGCCGCGGACAGGAACAGCCCCAAGAGCCAGCGTGTGGTTCTTGACACAACGTAAGAGTTGATCCACAACCAGAGCGCGACATATTCTGCGAACCATAGCCCAAAAAAGAATGCGCGGTTGGCGGTTTTAGAGTAGTAGGAAACCCATTCGATCACGCTTCCTTCAGGAAAGGGTCGTGGTGAAGGAATGTATCGCTCGTCCATGATTCGATCGAGCGTGATGGGAACAGCCAGATTGCTAAGGATCGCGACGACGACGAGGAAGAAGGCCCAGCCCAAG
>JALOQW010000338.1 GCA_025459275.1 Pirellula sp. | reverse complement strand
GACAGACACTTTTCGCTGGTGGCTCATTTCAGAATGCCTGCTAATGCGACTTGAAGGGACGGCTTGGGATAAGGGGGCGCCAACGCGGGGACACACCCCACGTCTGATCCGAGCGAAAAGTGTATGTCCCCAAAAGGCCCTTGTGAAATAGATGAGTCAACCGCGCGATCCGTATCCATGCCGACTAGAGAATGCAGCGTGACCCTACGTCCTTACGCCGCAAGCGGCAGTACCATTCGTACCTAACACCTTTTTAGGCTACACTTGAGAGGAAATCCGAGACAGCTTGGAACGACTTTTACCCTTGGAGTGCTTTTTAACTTACCATGGCTCGCCAATCTTCCTCTCGCCGATCGTTTCTTGGTAGATCCGCTATAGGACTCGCCGCTGCACTTGCTTTGCCTCGCACCGCCTGGGCTGCGCAACTACCCTACATGGACCGGATCGGCCTGCAACTCTACACCGTCCGAAATCAGATGGCGGAGGACAAGGTTCGGACCCTGCAGGCTGTTGCCAACGCAGGGTACAAGCAGGTCGAGCTCATGGCGATCAATAAAGAGGCATTCGAAATCGCCGCGGTGGCCCGCGATCACGGATTGATGGTCCACAGCGCCTTCATGGACTGGAAGTCGATCGTGACTCCTCAAGCACCCGAAACGCCATCGGTGAATCAGACCCTTGAGTGGGCTGAACGCCTCGGGTTAAGGCATATCGTGTTCGGGTACATCGGTCGCGGTGAGCGAGAAACGAGCGATCAATACAAGCGAATCGCGGATGCATCCAATGCAGCTGCCGACGGAGCGAGACAAGCAGGGATGCGGATGTGTTATCACAACCACTCGTTTGAGTTTGCTGCACTTCAGGGAAGCGATCAAACGGGATTCGATGTTCTTGTTGAGAGTTTTGATCCCAAGCTCATGGAGTTCGAACTGGACGTATTCTGGGTCGCGATCGGTGGTCATGACCCCATGCAATGGATGCGGAAGCTAGGACACCGGATCTCGCAAGTCCACCTCAAGAACCTTAAGCCCGGTGTCGGAACCGTCACCGATGAGGGGAAAGTCCCGATCGACGCATTCCAGGAAGTCGGCAACGGCACCATCGACATGCCAGCAGTCATGCGCCTGGCCAAGGACATCGGTGTCGCACAGTGCCATGTGGAGCAAGACCAATCCCCCGCACCGCTCGACAGCATCGCAAAGAGCATCGAGTTCCTCAAGCGAGCTTGACGCGAGGCCAATCCGCCACGATTTGGGTGATTGAGATCTGATTACATGCTTTCACGGCGCATGGTGGTGGATGCAGACAGTGTTTTGCCCGACATGAACATCGACGCGCCTGTCCAGCTGACTTGATCCGCAGAGGCAGAGACCGTCACGGTGACTTGGGAACCTGGAGCGGCGCCGGTCAGATTCGTGGGGGTCGTGGTCACAGTGGCTTTAATGCCAGAGTTTGCCAGTTGACCAGCGATCTCGGATTTGATGGAGTCGGTCGATGCGTCCAGCAGTGTCGCTTGACGTGCACCTTCCCGAGAAGCATTGATCAGCATCTGCTTGACCATCGTCATTCGACCTACGTCGATGAGACCCATGGTGAACAGAATCATCACAGGAGCGACGACGGCGAATTCGACGAGGGCTGCACCTTTTCTGCGTTGTCGGCGTTTATTGATGCGATTTCGCATAGTTATAGAATCTCACTATTTCACGAGGACAACGGGAGAGTAGATGCCTTCGCTCCAAACGCGAGTCGAATCGCCTGGGATGACGTTCTTGACCACGAGTCCGGTCGGTTGAACCATCACTTGCTTTTGGTTCATCGCGCCGGTGAGCTTGACATGTAAGATACGGACACCAACCCATTGGCAGATGTTGTACTTTGCATTGTTTCCATTTCCTTGAACGCTGGAGAAGATCGGGATGACTCGTTCTTGCCCAATGATCGAGGCCAGTTCATCCTTAACACCGGCCGAGATACCTGTGTCTCCCTCCAGTATCATGGTCCCACTACCATCCAGGACAAGCGGTTTGCCGAGTTCTGCCAGGTCCTCCGACGAGATGCCGTGGACGATTTGACGAGCGATATCATTGGTGCTGTTATTGCTTCCTCCGATGTCGACCGTCCCGCGGTTGCCTGGTGAGCCCGTCCCTTGTGGATAGAGATTCATTTCTCGCATGCCGTCTGAGCCGGTTGTGACACCACTACCCGTCCAACGAAAATTGTCGGTACCACCACCTGCCTTCATGGCATTCCAGGTTTGAAGATCCAATGCAAAGGGAAGCAGGTCAATATTGCTGCTACCCGGCAAAGGGGTGCTGAATCCTTTTATCTGAACAGCGAGTGCTGCGGTCGATTCCACGGTCAAATCGCGTCCCGTTTGACCGAAGATGCGAGCGAAATACAAAGGCACCTGTCCATTGGCCTGTTGCGTTTTGCGAATGCGCACTCGCACTGCGCGGAATGGATTGTTGGCGTTATTCACAATGGGAGCACTGTGGCTCAAGCTGCTCATGTAGCCAAGGGTGATGTCGGTGTTGTCACCAGAAACAGCAAGACTCGGGCTGTGGCTACAAACTACGTTCTGTCCAGCGTACTGTTGTGCGACTTGATGTACGTTTTGCTGTAGCGTGGTCGGCTGTTCGCTCTTTCTGAGGCTGTCCACCATTTGCCAGCCACCACTCAATGCCGCAGCATCGGCGGTGCGATGAGCCTCGGTGCGTGAGGCAGCGATGTACCCGATATCGATCGAGAAAGCGAGCATGCCAACGAGGATGGCCATCAAGAAGGCAGCCAGGATGAGGGCCGCTCCGCGTCGCCGTCGATGGTCGCTTGGCCGTAGACGAAATCGAGTTCGGCCCGAACTCTCGCGTAAGTGAACAATCATAGTGTGTCTCCAAGGGGTAAAATCACGCTGTATCGTCAAGCAATACAATGTCGTGGCAATCTACTGAACGCTGCTTTCGATCGCAGTTCCGATCGACTGCTCCACAATTTGGCCATTGCTGTCAACTTTTCGGACTCGCAACAACTTCAAGTGACCGACGCGGTTCGAAGCGTATCCGACCCCGGACCAAGAGAGTGATGATAGATGCGAATACTGGTTCAAGTTGGTTAAACCGCTTGGGATGCTGACAGTAGTGTTGCTCCCACCGAAGGCGCCCCAGCTTTGCGAAGTCCCATTTTTGATGGAGAAGTAGAGCGAGCCGCCATGGGTAGACATGACTTGCGTCCAGCGGATCACTTCACCTTCATGATGCAGGTTTGTTGAGTCATCATGAGTTTTGGACTCGATAAGAGATTCGCCATTGAGAGCCTTGGTCTGAAAACCGCCACCGATTTCGCTGTTGCGAAGAGTATGATTCAGATCCAATCCGAAATGTTCGCTCCCCATGTTTCCTGTGGGACTCATCCAAGTGCTGATTTGCGGGGAGTCCTGTAACGGATCGGGTGTGAGAACCACCAATTCCCAGTCCTCTTCCACTTGTAGAATCGATGGGTCTTCCCACGCGAAGCCCAAGCTTGGAGTGATCAGGATCGCAATCGCAGCGGCCATCCATCTCGATAGTGCCCAATTCATGCTCGAAGTTCCTCAGTAGTTGCAAACGCTGGATGTCTGACGACGATAGGTGGAAATTTCCACGCCTCATTAAGAACCCTATGTCAGAATTTTCCGGGAGAGCGACGCAAGGAGAGAATTTGCTCCAATTTTCTTCATTTTCCGTCAAGCGAAGACCAGTTAAAAACCTCGCAGAAATGTAAGCCAGCGATTGGGGAGCCGCATCGGCGTGGTGTTCTTGGTGGTTTGGGGGGAATCTGCAGGGCAGGATGGAGCGATTGAATTCTTGATGCCGTTTATTTCGATGCTACACAGGCCGAAACGGTTCGCTCTATTGAAGGATCAAGTCATGAAACGCGGTCTTCCCTCATTGGTTCTCCTCGCCTTGTCCATCCTGGGATCGACGGGCTGTTTGCATCGTCACGCCAATCATTGCAATACTTGCAATGGTCCGATTGGATGCCGCCCCTGTAAAATTGGATGGCAGCGCGGTGGGACCGATTACGGTGCTCACTTGTCGCACAGCGACTACCGACACGACAATCAAGTCGGATCGGGTGTTCCTGGGCCCACGGTTGGCTACCCGTACTATACTTCGCGTGGTCCTCGCGACTTCCTCGTGGACAACCCACCGTCCATCGGCCGCTAGTCCTTATCGGTGGACCATCGCCTTGAACTCGGTCATCAGTTGCTTGGTGACCGGACCGACGTGGCCGCTTCCAATGGATCGACCGTCGATGGCGATGACAGGAATGACTTCTGCAGCGCTTCCGGTGAGAAAGCACTCATCGGCGACTAAGATATCGTGACGCGTGAGGGTTACCTCACTTACCGGGATATTGAGAGTGCGCGCCAACTCCAGAACGGCGTTCCGAGTGATCCCCTCCAGGATCCCCGCATCTTTGGGTGGGGTTTGGAGATGTCCACGTTTGACGATGAAGATGTTGTCACCGGTGCACTCGGCCACTTCCCCTTTGTGGTTGAGCATGAGAGCTTCGACGCAGCCCGCTTGCAGCCCTTCGATCTTTGCCATGATGTTGTTCAAGTAGTTGAGCGACTTGACACGAGGACTGAGTGCTGCAGGATGGTTCCGTATCGTGGCAGCCGTGATGATCTTGAGTCCGCTCTCGTAGAATTCCGCGGGGTAGAGGGCGATGTGGTCTGCAATAATGATGACTTGCGGGTCAGCGGTGCGATTCGGGTCCAGTCCCAACGAGCCCGATCCACGCGTAACCACCAACCGGATGTAAGCGTCATGCAACTGATTCCGTTCTAAAGTTGCCATCACGTCGGCTTCCATTTGCTCCTTGGAAATGGGAATTTGCAAGCAGATCGAGCGGGCTGATTCGTACAGCCGGTCCATGTGCTCCCGAAGCCGAAAGACCTTGCCGGAGTAGCTACGCATCCCCTCGAACACGCCGTCGCCATAAAGGAGCCCGTGGTCGTAGACACTGATCTTGGCGTTTTCTTTGTCGTAGAAAGTGCCGTTGATGTAAATCTGGAGCGACATACGGAGATCCTTGCAAATGACGGGGAACAAAGTCAGGGCTGGTAAAGGTAACACATCGTTGGAAATCGACAAAGAGACACGCCCGACCCTCCGCACGTTCGGGCCTCGTTCCGTTCCCGATTTGTAGCTATCATAAGCGGCAATGCCTTATCCCCTTTCCAAGCCAGTGCCTCCCCTATGACCGACGACTCCTCCGCAGAAAAAACCCGCCCCTTTTACAATCGCGTGATTTT
>JALOQW010000337.1 GCA_025459275.1 Pirellula sp. | reverse complement strand
CGGCCTCTGCCTATCGAGTCCGGACAAACGATCTCGCAGCCCTTCGTCGTCGCATTGATGATTGAATCTCTGAAGCTTCGTCGAACCGACAGAGTGCTCGATGTCGGATGCGGATCCGGTTACGCAGCGGCCATCCTGGCATGTTTAGTTGACCAAGTGTATAGCATCGAGTGCATTCAGACACTTGCGACCAGTGCTGAACGAAGACTGCAGAAGCTGGGTTATACCAACGTGCATGTTCGATGGGGTGATGGCTCCCAAGGTTGGCCAGAACACGCTCCCTACCAAGCCATTGTGGTAGCAGCTGCTGCTCACGAAGTGCCCCACTCGCTCAAGGAGCAAATGGCAGTTGGGGCAAGGTTGATCATTCCGGTTGGCTCCAATGAACAGGATCAACATCTCCTTCGAATCACGCGAACGTCCGAGTCCGGATACCATACGGAAGATTTGGGAGCCGTTCGATTTGTCCCTCTCATCGGCGAAGAAGGCTGGTAACCATGCGAGGTTGGTTGAGCCGCGACTATTTTGCTCGTCAAGTCCTTCGATTGTGTCTCCTTTGTAGCATGTGCGCGATGCCGTCAGGTTTCGCTGCAGAGCGTCCATCCTTGCAGATCATCAACGGAAGCGAACAGCCGATTGAGGTATTCTGGGCACCCGCGGGGATGGATCGCGTTTCGAATGGGAGACTGCAGCCCGATTGAGGTATTCTGGGCACCCGCGGGGATGGATCGCGTTTCGAATGGGAGACTGCAGCCCGGTCAGCAAACAACCATTCGAACCGAGATCGGGCATCAATTTGCGGTCGTGGGGCAGAGGGACGGACGCGAATCGATGGTAACGTGCGAATTGCCTGTGCAAGCGTTCCGATACGATCCCGATTCGAGTGATGGCATCCCGTCCTTTTACACACAGAGGGTCTACGCTCATGGATACCCGATTGTCGCATCCTCGAACGTGAATCCGTTCGCTCTAAAAGAAGCTGCGTACTGGGTTGACACGATGCTGGCTCATCGTCCCGACATCAGGGATGCCATGATCCGGTCTGGCTCGCGGATGTGCATCATGGCCTGGAATGAATACACCACGGATCTTCCTGAGTTCCGATGGCTCGCGCGAGAGAAACTGACGGAATTCCCGGACTTGGATCCCAAGGACTATTGGGATGCACGCGCGCGCGGACTCGGAGGGAGCGAAAACGATCCGTTATGCTCCTGTGGTGAGGAAAACCTGCTGGCATATCCGGGGGACCCGTATGCCAGCGAGTGCATTCTCATTCATGAGTTCGCTCACAACATTCACTTGCGAGGTTTGATCAATATCGATCCATCCTTCGACCAACGCTTGCGCGATACCTATGACAAAGCCATGACGATGGGACTCTGGCGAGGCATGTATGCCAGCGTCAATCATCACGAGTACTTCGCCGAAGGAGTGCAGTCATGGTTCGACAACAATCGCGAAAACGATCATGATCACAATCATGTCAACACGCGCATGGAATTGGAAGCTTACGACCCAGGCTTGGCTGCCATCTGCAAAGAAGTCTTTGGTGAGACACGGTTGACGTATACCAAACCGACATTGCGACTGAAGGAACATTTGGAAGGCTTTGATCCGTCCTCATCTCCGACTTTTTCTTGGCCACGTCGGCTCAAGTTGGCGAACGAACGCATTGTCGATAATGCCATCCAACGTTCCCAGGGCTCGCGCTAGTAAGAACAAAGATGGAAGATTGGATACAGCAGCTCGCCATCTTAGACCACTTGAAAGAACGAAGCCACATTTGGTGGTTCGAGATCGATGATTGCTTGGAGTATTGTTTGAACAAGACGATGCTCCTAAGTCCGGAAGAAGCGGAACGTTTCCGAAGTTTTAGGTTTCTAACAGACCAAGCTGCGTTTCTTGCGCGTAGGGTGCTTTTAAAGATGCTCATCGCGAGCTATATGAGGCTCTCCGTTGAGAGAGTGAGGATAATTGAGGGGCAAGGACGCAAACCGATGATCGCTCCGGAACTCGCTCGGGCGCCGGCTGGGAATCTGGAGTTCAGCGTCAGTCGCTCCGGCCAAAGCATCGCAATCGGTTTCGCATTGCAGCCGATTGGAGTCGATCTGGAAATCGTTCGAGAGTTTTCCGACGTCGATAGTCTTCTTGGGAGTTGTTGTACGCTGGATGAAGCTCGTGCCTTGCGGGAGGAATCCCCGCGTTTGTTCTGGGATCGCTTCTTTCGGTTATGGACCGGAAAAGAAGCGGTGGCAAAGGCTGTGGGACTTGGTTTGTCGATCGATTTCTCGTCGTTCTCACTTCCCGAAGAGCCGTCGAGTTTTCGACGACCTGCATTGGTGACAGGATTGGGGCTAGATACAAGGCCCCTATGGCTAGGGCTCGAGCGTTTCCAATCACCCCAAAGGAACGTGTTGATGCTCGCCCACGCGGCATTCGATTGGCAAGAATCCCCCGAGGTTTTCAGAAACCCATCGCGACCTTGAATCGATCACTCTAAGGCGTGACCACCTGATTCCGTTTCGAAGACACCCTTTGTGGCCTCATTGGTTCCATCCAAGGACTTGAGGTAGGCAACCAAGTCCCTCAACTCGCGAAGGCTTAGGTATTTGATCAAGTCCACTGGCATCGAAGATAGGCCTTCACGGCGTCCGGTGATAGAGTCAACAGGAATTGAAATAAAGTTTCCTTGAGCATCGAGCAAACTCAGTTCCTCGTCGTCCTCCTTCTTGACGATGCCAGAGTAAACCGAGCCATCCTCGTCTTGAACCACAATGGTCTTGAATCCATCAGCGATCTTCGCATTGGGTGCCACGATGGCTTCGAGCAAGTACTCGGAGGTCTTCTGCTTGCCGATCTCCGACAGATTGGGTCCCACTTCTCCTCCGGTTTGGCCGATCTTGTGACAGCGTACGCAAGACAGAGAGGAGCGGGTAAAGAATAGCAATCGACCTGCTGCGATATCCCCTCCTTCCGCACATTCAGCGTAGAATTCCGTCGGTTGATCGGCGCGAAGCGATTCCCTCGATTCGCGATAACTCCGATATTCATTTTGAAGGGAGTCTGGCATATAAACAGCGAACACGTCACTGGCATTCAGCAGGACATCCTTCGGTAACGCCCCGCTTCGAAACATTCCCCAGAGTTTCGAAACCAACGCGGCTTTTGCATCTTGGTTGGGAAGAGCCCCAAGCGCGTCCCATGCAGCCTGTCGCTCAAGAGTTTGCTGAGACTGGATCGCGTGTTCTACGGCTGAGAATGCCTTATCCGGATTCAGCTCGCCTATCAAGCCGATCGCAGCCACACGTACTTCGAAGCTGCTATCCCCTAATGCCGTCTCAAGAAGCGTTTTGGCACGATCCGGGGAGATTCCCGCCAAGGCTTTAAGAGCAGCAGCACGTCGCGTGCCGGTATTCGAAGCATCGAGGTAACTGGCTTCAATCAACTCCCCTACACCCTGCAAGCCGAAGTTGGCACCGATCTCCAAGAAGCGATCGCGGATGGCCGGATCTGCTGCAGCCAAGCGTTCCATATTCTCGCGTAATGCATCCATTGCAGGTTGCACACTTCGATCGGGAAGTGGTAGATACCGGTTCAGGACACGATCATTAAGTCCCGGACGATTCCAAGTTCCCAGCATATCGAGAGCCTCGAGCCGGTACTTATCGTCCGATGTCTTGGATGCCGCGAACTCCGCGAGCTTCCGAGCGTGACTTGGTTGCCCTAATCGAAAGTTGGCGTTGAGAATCCGTCGTACGATGGCGTCATCCAAAGGGGCACCAACGATGCGCTCAGCCAAGTCTGGCAACAAGTTATGCAATTCCGGTACATCGTGTATCGCTCGAACGGTTTCTCGAACGACCATTTGTGATTCGTCGTCGAGAAAATCACGAATACGAGGATGCTTCATGCGTCGCAATGCAACGACGGCGGCGAGCCGCACTGAGGGACTAACATGCCGGCTGAGCGATGCAATCTTTTCTGCTGGCCCAGCACTCAGGGCCATAATGCCAGCGTGACGAAGGATCGGATCCACATCCTCATTGTTCTGGATAACCTTGATAACCGATGGTAGGAATCGTTCCGAGGGAAGCTGGAAAACCGCATGGCATGCTGCCGCCTGAACCACTGGAGATGTGGATTTCAACCCAAGTTCGATTGCATCATTCCTTGATTGCAAAAGGGACTCATTGAGGCGTTCCGAGGGTACACCATCGGCTAATGCCTCAAGGGCTCGCGAGACGATGGTTGCATCGTCAGAGTTCGCTATCGGTATCAGGAGCGCAACCACTTGCTGCGTCACTTTCGCATCGGGAGTGTTGCGAGCAATCTGTCCCAATCCCCAGATCCCATGAAGTCTGGCAACCGTGCTGGCTGTTCCAGATCCGGCGATCCCGGCCAAGCTGTCGACGGCCTCTCGAGATGCCAATTCCCACTGAGCGAGTTGCCGAACGCGACGGTCAGGATGCGACAGGTACTCGACAAGGCTTTCGTCATTCTTCTCCTTCACCCCATTTGCAAGCAGCGATTGTGTCTGCTCTACCAACCATTGGCCATCGATTTCCACTGGACCGAACCGATAGATTCGTCCCTTGTTTTCACCGTTCCAACCGTTGACCCAATCGGACACATACATTCCGCCATCAGGGCCGAAGTCGACGTCAGTCGCGAGGATGTTCCAAAGGAATTCTTCGTTGCTGACGACCTTGAAGCCAGCCCCTTGCGGTTCCATACGAATGCGGCGAACGCCACTGTTGGATGCTTGTCCACGAAAATCCACGAGGAAGAATGATCCCAAGAAGGAATCGTCCAATCCAGTGCCGGGGTAACAGACCAACCCCGATGGGCCGTCGCTGAGATTCATGATGGGTGGGACGATGTAAGCAGGCGTTTGCTCGTCGTATGGATACCAGATGCGTTCGCGGTTGAATGGGCCACGATCGGGAATGTATTGGTACATCATGCGCCAGCCGGAGTCTCCGCCTCGCACCACGTGCACCCAGCGCGCTCGGTCTCCGGAATCCGAGTTGTTGTCACCGGTGAACAGATTGCCGTAATCATCGAACGCAAGTTCTTGAGGGTTGCGCAGTCCCGTAGCGAACACCTCTAAGTTGGAACCATCGGGTTCGCACCGGAAAACAGCTCCACTCTCAGGATCCGACAGTAGCCCTTTCGAGGTTCGAACGTGATAACCGCGATCCCCGATCGAAAAATAGATGCGACCATCAGGTCCATTGACGAGACCATGCATATCGTGACCTCGAAACGCGACCCGAACTCCGAATCCGTCCGCGAGGGATTCTCGTATCTCCGCCGCACCATCACCATTATTGTCTTCCAGCTTCCACAGATGAGGAATGTTGGTGTAGTAGACCTTGCCATCGCGTACGAGGGCGCCCGCGCCGGTTCCCTCTTCGAGTCCATTGAATCCTGAGACAAAGACCTTCGAATCATCGACGACTCCGTCGCCGTCGCTGTCAATGAGGAGCCGAATCAAGTCATCTTTGCTTTCGTAGTCGAGCACCTGCGCATCGCCTAGCAAACGGCGGTGATAGGCGATCCGATCTTCGACGGTCATGGCAGACAGGTCGGCTTGAAGCCACTCTGCGTCATGCGAACGATTGTCGGTAACGCCGACCCCTTGCCGATACGATTCGCAAATGTAGAACTGCCCCCTGCCATCGATGGTAAACGCGACGGGATTACCCAGCATCGGCTCCGCTGCGATCAACCGACAATCCCAGTCCTTCGGCTTACGAAAGGTTCCGATGGCGCTGGATGCTTCGCCGGAGGCTTCTGCAAGCTGTGGAACGTCGGGTTTGGGGCGTTCCGAGCTTTCTTGGGCTAGCGTGCGTGATCGATCGATCCCGGGCCCGAAGAAACAGGCAAAGCCGACAAGTGTAACGATTGCGAATCGCAAGTGCATAGGAGTCAGGAAAATTGGAGGAATAAATGAGGGCTTACACCCTAGTATAATAACCTCCTTGCAAGTTTCGTT
>JALOQW010000336.1 GCA_025459275.1 Pirellula sp. | reverse complement strand
CTACATCCTTGATCTGCTTCTTCATCAATTTCCATTCGGCAATAGACTCCTTGGCTTTGGCTTCATCGTCTTTGGAGTTTGCCGCGGGTAGGTCACTGCGAATCTTTCCTGACTCATCGCGGACAGCAGCCTTCAGGTCGCCACCGAGAATGAACGAAAAGGATCGGGGGCCAAATGAGAACTCCCGGCGTCCCTTCTCATCCAATCCGCAATCCGGAACGACACGATCTTCCAGTTCTTCGCGGGTCAATCCCCGATCCTTGGCAATCTCCGCTACGAACTGTTCCGCTTTTGATTTGAGTCCTTTGAACTTCAGTTTCTGCGCGATACCGGACAGATTCATCAGCGCCATGCTACTGCCAATCGCTCGCAGACACTCCAAACCGAATACTGCCCGGGCATGCTGGCTTTCGCCTGGCCAGACCCGAATCAAAGGGGTTAGCTTCAACACGCAGTTGTCATCTCCCAAGTGACCCATCGCGCCCATCGCCCATTTGTCTTTCGACGCGCATCCGTCCTCTTGCCAAAGCTGAAAGAGATTCCAGGCAAATTCATCTCGAACAAGTTTCGAGCTGTTTTCAGCTACAGACGTCAGCAATGGATGTTTGGTTCCTGGAGGAGTCGTCGCCAGCACCTGCAGAACCAGTTCCACTTGCTGATCATTCAATCGACGCTCGCCCACGATCAAAGGTGGCAACAAAGCGGGTGTGGCCCAGCTTGGGAGCGATTTACGTTTTTGCCCAGTTGCCTCGCGCAGCTCTTTCGCCAGCCAGTCAGGAGTGGATGCCGCATCATGAGGCTCGTAACTCTTCTCTTCATGGTCCAGTACTTCGGTTTGAACTTTGACTGCCGAAGCAGAATTGCTGCGAGCTTTCAGAGCCGAGGAGACAACCTCGGCAAATCCCCTTTTCTTCACTCCTCGCAAGTACTCGATGGCAGCTTCTGCCAGCTTGCCTTTGCCACCGGCTGTCTCAATCAAGCCTTCGACCGCGCAGCCGACATTTCTGTCTAGCCATGCTCGAGCTATCGCCGGGATCTTTGCCTCCAGCCTGCATCGGAGCATCGGCTCTGCCGCTTCGGGGGCGCGCACCAAGGTAAACGCATTCAGCAACGCTTGGCATTCATCCTTGTTGGTCTGAGTAATAACATCGTTCGCGACACAGTCCAGCGCTGCATACTCCGTGCACGCGAGGAATGCGCGAACGTCAGCGGGGGTTCGCATCTTCAACCTCAATCGCCTCCATTCGGACTCGATGATTTGTGCTGAACCGAGTCCAAAGAGGAGTTCTTGCGGCTTATGGCGATGGTCGAGAAACTCATTTTTCTGGTAGCGATCGTCACTCCAGCGTGAGACGACAGAGAGAACTTCTTCGTGCATCCCGATACTTGCGGCGACGTAGTATTCGACTGGAAAGCCCTCGTAGTTGGATGCTGGGTGCGATGAGGGTTCTATCGTCGGATCCCAATTCTTGAGAATCCGATTTCGAATCTCCTCTCGCTGTGGGATAGTCATGTAGGGCACCACGTGCCGGTTGAAGCCGTCGACCAGCCCACTGATCGACAATGCATGCTGCCACGATTGCCGACTGCTGTCCGGAAGTGCCAGCATCAAATCCAGATACTCTATTGGCGAAAACAGGTTGGCCAGTGCCCGGGTAGTTACTTCCTCGATGCGCCCATCCATGCGATGAATTGTGTTGCTTGCTTCCTTGACAGATACTTTGCCAGTAATCTTCTCTTTAGACATCGCCCACGCGAGGAAACTTGACTTTCTCTTGGTATTGCTAACGCTCGTCGATGCTATCAACCAAAAGTGAGCCTCATCCGTTGAGAGGGAATCGGGCAAATCCAGGGCGTTCCAGCCTAGACGCCAGCCATAATCGGTTGTCTTTAGTTTCGCAATCTTCTGAATAGCCTGATCCCGGTCGAACTCGCGTGCTGCTCCTCGATCCAAGGGTGGGAGCTTTCGAAAACTGGCTCGATACCAATCCGTCTCGCTTAGATCAATCGTCCGCTCTACGTCCAAGCAACCATCGATGGCGATTGGCTTGGATGACGTGGGTGATTCGTTGCTTGATTCCTTGGAATCACTGATTTCAGATTGGCTGGCTTGTTTGGGTTTGGCGGCTTTTTTGACAGCAGGTGTTTTCGCCGATTTGGTCTCCTGAGGAACGTCGGCATCGACATAGCCCTTCTTCGTTTTTTCTGCGACAAGCTTGTCAAAGGCTTTTTTTGCCGCGTCCCTGGAGTCAAAGCTTTTGGTCTGCGATTGCCCCGTCGTACCGATCTTCCCAAACGTCACCGTATGTGAAGACCCATCCAGTTCGATCTTCCAAAATTTGTTCGAACTCCCATCGGAGTACACAAGATTGCGAGATTCCATAGCAGACTCGGCGAACTTCGTTTATGGCTTGTCCAGTGTGATCTAACCTGCGAGCATCACTCTCAACGATACCCGGACACTGACATAGCTTACAGTTTTGCCACTCCCCTGGGGGCAACTTGCGAAAGCACACCTCGAAAGAAACCGATCGCAAGTTAAATGCGTGCCGAGTTAAATGCGTGCCACCCACCTACCGACGCACCTACCGACGATGTGCCCCCCTTCCCCGTAACCACCGTCACCTGAACGAGGCATACTCCTGACACGTGCCCACGTGCCGATGCGTGCCACCCACGTACTGGACAGCATGGGCTGTCACCACCCCACCGGTCTAAGCAACGACCGAAGGTAGTCTTCTCTTGCCCTTAAGCGATCCTGGGCCTTCGGCCCGCGATCGCAACTCGCTTGTAGCGCTAACGCGTTAATCGCCACCACTTGCCAATCGCTCCAGACGCGAACCAGATCCAGCTTCGATGCGGTTTGACTGTGCTTGGTGCTGGTGGAGAAGAGAGCGGAACACGGAGAAACAGGAACACCTTCACCCGATGCGTGAACCTCTGTCCGACGATAGGGAGTGCTCGGTGTCGTGGGTTCGAGAAACAGCGGGTTGACACCCGCCGCTCGCCTACGACGTCGAGGCCAAGAGCCTGCGAGCGATTCGACGTTGGCTTGACCGACGGTAGCGACGACCGCTGCTGCACCATCGTGGATCGCGAGAAGCTCGCCTTAGGCGGAGTACATAAACAGCAGTGTAATTGCGGCAGCGGCATCGAACAGGACTCCGTAGGGGCATTCACCGTGGTCTCGGTATACTGTCCAAGTTCAATTAGCTTGCATTTTCTGACAAGCCTGCCGGTCGAAAAGTGTATGTCCCCAGAGCGTCTGTCCCCAGAGCGTCTGCCGCTGCCTTTATAACGGATCGAGCTTCAGCTTGCGAATTTCGTGGATGGGCAAGAACAGGTGCCGAGGATCGTCCCGCAACGAACGAAACCCAAACTTGAGGTAGAAGTTTTTTGCGGCATTATCTAGGGCATCGACTTCCAAGGCCCGAATACCAACCTGTTCGGAAATCTGCAACGACCGTCGCAGGGCATCCACCAAGAGCAATGCTCCCAGTCCTTGGCCTTGTACGCTTTGATCGACGGCCAGCCGTCCAATCAACACGACGGGCACGTCGAGGCGTGGTAGGCCTTTCGATTCAGCGGCAGGTAGTGCGTCGTAGACGACCCGATGGGTGGAAATCGCATAGTACCCAAGGACAATCGCTTCGTCGGATCGGGGCGCAACAAATGTGCGGGAGAGATCACGGCGGTCGAATTGACCCGCCCGGTCCTTGAGCCACTCGTTGAGCATCGGTTGGCCGCAATCGAAAACCGAGCGGTCATGGTCCTTGTCCAATCGGCCTATTGCCCAAATCGACATCAGCCAACCTGCTTCTTGTACCGTTTGGCTGCCTTCACGAGAGCGTTGTTGGGCTTGCTGGATTCGTCGTCCAGCATGGTCGCAAATACTTGCCGGTCCTGCTCGCTGAGCCGAGTGATGTGTTGATCATGAAGCACCTTGCGAGCCGCTTGAACGAGGGTGGAAATGGCGAAATCGCTAACGGACTGCCCCATCTCGGCGGCAGCATCCTCAATCGTCTTTTTCAATTCACTGCTTAGTCGGAAGTTGATCCGGGCATCGCTGTTGGTCGTCGGCATACCTTGGCTTTCGCTGCTATATGTGGCAATTTGACTTCCAATTGTACGTCAAAATGCCACATCGGGCAAATCGGATTTTCAGTCGCCGGTTCGCCTTTTCGCATCTAACGACAAGCCAACGCTATTCATTTGCCAAGCGGCAGAGAAGGCATAGCTCCGTGATCAACCGAATCGCAGGAGTGCGACTCCAGCGGAGATTGTTCGGCCGGTTCGCAAGGGATTCTGCCATTTCCGAAACGGGTTGGGTCCACCGAACCATGCCAAGATGCTGGCCTCTCTTAGCCAGCTCCTCCCATGTTGCTGGCCATGCACGCTTCAATCCTCTAATTGCAAGTTCGGCAAGTTGGTCTTCCAGCTCTGCTAGATAATCGGCGAGATGCGTGCAAAAGGTTGTTGACCACGACTTGGAGTATCTTGAGAAACAGATTCTCGCGACGCTGGGGGCTCACAAGTCGTAACGATCTCTCGCAAGGGGAATGGCGAGAAACTCCAATCGATCAACGACCTCTATTCGCCGGTTTGGCGACCGAACCAGAAGCAGTTCGCTGACTTCCGTCTCGCCGAAGCAACCAATTAGTACTCTCTCTGGTTAGCTAGTTGAAGTGACTTGGTCTTCAAGCGATGACACGTCGCCAACCGTTGGCAAGAGTATGTGTCAAAAGTAGGGATAAAGCTCCGATGAAGTACATGTTCCAATAGCCCACCCGCATCAGAACCAATAGAACCAGTGCCAAAGTGATCGCTGAGCAAATGGTTGTCAGCTTCATCGCGGAGCGACAATGAGCCGAGCAACCCCGTTGAATCAAATAACCAGCGATGAGTAGCCCAGCTGGCAACCAAATTGTTGCCGAATCTAGATCGCGATAGAGAGCTGCAAGGATGATGTTCGGGAGCACCAATGCGATTAGGGCGAGGAATGCGAAAAGGGGGCCACGCACCGCGACTGGAATTCCACTTCGCCTTGAGAAGCGACTCCGAATCGGTTCGCAAGCGGAGGAAGGAGGTTGATACGGATTGTTGTCCATTGCGTTTCGTATTCTTGTTGTCGCCCTACTCAAGGGAACAAACGACATGTGTGTATGCTCTTGACGGGACGATTCGCTCGAGCCGCCTCGGTGTCGAAACTCAGCGTTTTAAGTAGGGCTTCTTGGATAGGATGCGTTTCCAGCCTGCTTCAGTGATGCGACTTCCCTCAACCGTCAATCGTTCCAACCGAGGGAGT
>JALOQW010000043.1 GCA_025459275.1 Pirellula sp. | reverse complement strand
CGCTCCACCGATCGGGAGCTTGAGTGGCGGAAACCAGCAGAAGTGCATCGTAGGGCGTTGGTTATTGACCCATCCCAAAGTACTGCTGCTCGACGACCCAACGCGCGGAGTGGATGTCGGAGCCAAGGCCGAGCTTTACCGCGTCATTCGAAGCTTATGCGCTGAAGGCTTGGGAGTCATCGTGACGAGTAGCGAGCTGCCGGAGTTGCTTACCCTCAGTGACCGAATCATGGTCTTGAGTGAAGGTCGCAAGACGGCGGAGTTCGATATTCAGGACGCGACCCAAGAAAAAATCATGGAAGCGGCAACGCAGAGTTGGCAAGCTTCCCGCTAGGGTCCTCTCAATACGAACATCATTCTTAGGCGTATTCGGGTTTGTTGCTCTGCGGCGAGTGGGGGGAAAACGATCCTTCAAAGTGGAACTCCCCTGCGGAGGGACTCGAACCCTCGCCCCAAGGATTAAAAGTCCAAGACCACACCGAGGAACCGCGACGAGATAGCGACATGCTGTTTCGGTAGACGCAGCAGGTGGTTTCGACGACCAAAACAGCAATATTTGATTCGTCTGGGATGATTAGCAGTCTCTACTTTCCACACTCTAAACTCTAATTTTTGCCGCCTAGCGGCTAGCCGAATTCTTGGACGCAAAAGTGCTGATTGTGATGACGCGGAGCAATGTTAGATACTCCGCGAACACTCAAAGTTTCTCTGCCACTTGCATTGGAAGAAACATCCGGTCAGATAATTTCGGTAGCGAGATAAACCCGAACTTCTCGTAGAAACACGTTGCGGCTTCACCTTTGGAATCGACAACGATCAGGCTTGCCGCGATCTCACTTGCCACTCGGACGCAACGTGTGATTGCGTCGGACAAAAGTAGGGCGCCGACGCCAGGATGATTCACGTCTCGTGCCAGTCGTCCAACCATGATTGCGGGAATTTCGGGATAACGCGGAAGTTTCCTCGTGACCTCTTCGGGTAGCTCAGCAAGGGCTACCGAAGTTGCGCACAGAGTATAAAAACCGATCACTCGCTTCGGCGCCGAGCGCTCAACAAGAATAAATACTGCCGACACCTTTCGCTTGACATCTTGCTTCGCATATTTGGCGAGATAATCGTTGAGAACTGACACGCCACAATCGAATTGCGTTCGATCGTGGTGATTGTCAAGCGGCTCGCAAACGTAGTCTTTCATCGGCTTTCGACCCGCTTGCGATAGTCCTCCATAGCAAGCTTCAACTTCTTATTTGGCTTCTTGGGAGCCAATAAAGCGTCAACAAGTATCCTGCTTTGCACTCGGTCTAAGTGCAGCCTCTCATGCTCGTCGATCACCTTCTTAGCAGCGACTTCAACATGAGTAAGCACAAATTCGGAAACGGTCCGACCACTGAAGGCGGCAGCCCGCTCGATGAGGTCTTTCTGCTCTTGAGACACTCGCGTTTCAATTCGAGCTGACTTTGAGGTGCTATTTGCAGTTGCCATCATTTGCTCCTTAGTTTGCTTCATTGTACGGCATATTTCCGTACAAGTCAATTTGATTTCATTTGGCGGCCAAAGCTCAACGCCACATCATCCTCGTCGTCGCCCTTCCCATGAATGACGGGCTTTTCGTAGTCGGAATCTGCAGCGCCACGAAGATACGGATCGACGGAGCGATCCGCGACGATCGGCAGCCAACAGTGCGTAGCGATGCTCAGCACGACTTGCCGATGAGCAACCGACATGCAGACTTCTTCAGCCACCTGCAGCGAGGTCCGCTAGGTCCGATTCTGGTGAAACGATAAGTCGGTGTAACGCTGCTTGCAGGAGAACGCTACGAACATCTATTATGAGTTTTGGCGTCGCGTACTTTTTTGCTTCCAGTATTTTTTTCAGTGAGCTGTTGCCCTAAAAGAACGACGATCGTATGTTGACGAAAGTTCTGCGGTGCTGTTAACGACAGTTCCGGCGGACGATGACAATTTGATTTAGTATCACGAGCGGCGTGTAGGGATTGGCCCGATGACACGCCCGGCAACCTGGTTTAGCCGCCAAGGTGCCAATGCCAAATGATGCGGCCCTGAATAAGGGCAACAAAGGGCTGGAATGCCCCTCCACCGCGAGGGGTTTCTGCTGCGCTTCGTCAGGCTCCTCCCGCCGCTCGGCAACTCAAAGGAGGCTTGTTCGTTATGCTAAGTTCGTTCTATCCGTGTGGCACCCGCGTCGACGCACGCGACCCCGTTGATTACTCACTCCTGAAGTGGACTGACGTTTTCGTTCGATCACCAACGTACGCGCGGACTTACAACGTCAGCGACATGCGCTACTGGCTCGACATGGTGGGCCTGGTGGAATTCTTGGGGCTGCCGACTTACGAGTACGCAAGCGGTGGCTCACCTGCAGGACATCCCGGAGGCATCGAATACTATTACCCCCTGCTCGACGGTGGTCTTGCCTATCACGACTTTTGGCGCATGCGGAATGGTAAGCAGGTCATCGGCTACAACTGCGTTCGCTATTTCTGTTACGAGTTGGGCTTGAAGCAGCCAAGAAAACGGCGAGGTGAGAACGAGATTCCGACACACGAATCGCTTCTGGAGGAAATCAAGACACAACAATCCGACATAGCCGCGGGCGTCTTTCTAGAACTGAGAATCAAAGAATTCCGAGAACGCTTTCGCATGTGATTGACAGATTTCCAGGCTCCACCACTCAACAATCTCCGAGGTAAATCATGACTAAACACAAAAAGATCGATATGAACTTCCGGCCAGACTCGTACTGGGAGGAGGATGCGATTCTCGCAAACGTCAAAGGTGAATTCCGCCGCCGTCAGATCCTGCAGGCAATCGATGATGGCGAAGTCGACGAGATTCCACCACCCATACTCGCGAACTCGCTGCCAGAACATCTCAGGGATTTCACAGGCAGCATCCATCCGATGCTGATGGGTGGCGAGTATTTACCCGACTAGGCGGAGCCCTTCGGGGACAAGGCGGAGCCCTTCGGGGACATACACTTTTCGCTCGGATCCGACGTGGGGTGTGTCCCCGAGTTGGCATTAGCAGGCATTCTGCAATGAGCTACCAGCGAAAAGTGTCTGTCCCCAGTGAGCCTCTCATGGCCCGGCGGCAGGTATTAGCGCCATCGCGGCCCAATTGGTCGCTGCCGTGGAGATCCACTGGTCCTTGCCGTGCGGAAAGTCGCTCTCAAAGTAAGGCTGGAACGGTACGGACCGGCTCCGCACGTGCCACGATCCGTCCTCAAGTTGTGTGGACATGAGATAGTCGACCCCTCGCCGATAGGCGGGATCGGTGGAAGCGAGGGCGCCGGCCTCCTTCAGGGCCACGAGCGCTTGCCCGGTGGCGTAGGCGTCGCTGGCGAGCGTGGGAATCTGCCCCCAGCCGCCGTCGGCTCGTTGCTCGCTGAGCAGCGCGCGTGCGGTCGGTCGGAGGGCCTCCTGATCCTCTCCGGCCCAACGCAGGCCGAGGAGCTGGTACGCGCGGTCCTCGGTGGAAGCGGCCTGGGCCTGCTTCATCCACGTCCGGGCGCGCTCGATCGCCTTTTCATATTCGTCCCGCCGCGTCTTTGGGGCATAGACCTGGAGCGCCCGCACTGAGGCGGCCGTCGCTTGGATATCGCTCGATTCGTGGGGAGGCCGATGGGCGAAAATCCGCCATCGACCCTCGGGCGTCTGCCGGCTCAGGAGGTAGCGTGCTTGGGCATCGGTGTCCGCGCTCGGAGAATGGTTCGCGGCCGCTAGGCCGACCATGATCGGGCCGACGGTGTCGGAGTCGCCCGGGATCCCGAGGCCCTGGAGCGAGCGCTCGCGCCACACGTCGATGTAGGACGCGATCGTCCCCTCTTGCGTGCTGGCAAGTCCTTCGTCCACCGGCACCCCGGCTCCCCGCGCCGCTGCCACGGTCATCATCGTCATCGAGTTGTTGTGGCAAGAGACGCAGCCCGACTTCCGAAGGAACGTCGCGTCGGAGCGCTGGAGGAGCGGCATCGACCGCGCGAGGGCGGCACGCACGGACTCGGCCCGCTTAGGCAGGATCATCTGCGGCGGAGATGCCTCGCCTAGCTTCGCCCCAGCCTTTTCGAGCAGGTCGACGACTGGCGTCTGGCCGTGTTGGCGGGCGAGGTCGAGGGGGGTCAAGCCCGCTTCCGTGGTGAGGTTGAGGTCGGCCCCGCGCTCGATCAGCGTGGCGATGCTCTCCAGGGGAAAGGTTTCGGAGTTGACGAGTTCCATCAGCACGGAATACCCACCTGGGCCCCGGGCATTGACGTCGGCGCCGTGGTCCAGCAGTTGCAGAAGAAGCGCGGTGTTGCGATGCTGCTCGGCATTGGCGAACGGCGGACCGAGGTTGGCCAGCGCCTGGCTCACCGCGTCACGATCGGCCGACGGGAGGAGCAGGTCCGCACACTGGGTGTTGTTGCCGTCGGTCGCGCCGAAAAGAGGCCCCGATCCAGCCCCCTTCACGTCGGCACCGCGCTCGATCAGCAGCCGCACTACGGACTCGCCGCCGACGTTGGCCGCCTCGGCTAGTGGAGTCAGCGTGCCCTTATAGCTGGGCGACTGAGCGGACGGATCGGCGCCGTTGTCGAGTAGGAGCCGGACCACATCGAGGGAACTGTACCGACTGGTGGCGATCGCCAACGCGGACCGGCCGTCATCGGACTTCGCGTTCACGTCTGCTCCGCGCGCGAGTAACAAGCGAGTCTTCTCCAGGTCATCAACCGCCCACATCAGGGCCGTCGCTCCCGCTTCGTTACGGGCATTGGGATCGGTGCCGTGGTCTAAGAGGAGCCGGACGTCGTCGAGATCGCCGTAGAGCACAGCATACATCAAGGGGGTGGAACCACCGGTGCCCTTCAGGCTGGCGATCTTGGGATCCTCGCTCAGCATCTTGCGGAACGCCGAACGATCGCCATCGCGGAGCAGCTCCATCATCCGCGTCGCCTTCGGATCGGGAGGCGGTGGAGGAGTTTCGCTGGCTAGCTCGTCGGGCCATTTCGCGCCCTGGTCGATCCAGCGCTTTATGATGTCGATCTGATCGTCTTCGAGCGGCCCGGACGGCGGCATCTGCGGGCCCAATTGGTCGGAGATGAGCCGGAGGACCATTAGGCTGGCCTCGCTGTTGCCAGGGCCGATCATCGCGCGTGTCCCGCCACGCATGGCTTCCCGCCGTTGGTCCAGCCGAAAGCCATTCATCTGTTGCTTCGGCCCGTGGCATTCGTAGCAGTGCGCCCGTAACAGCGGCTGGACGTCGCGCCCGAAGTCGACCTCTTCGCCAGCTCTGGAAACTTGGCCGCAAATCGCGGTCATCAAGACGAGCCCCATCGCTGTCCACTGTCTGTTTCTTCCCATGTCTCGTGCTCCCCCGTTGATGAAGACCCTTATTCTACGAAGATCATTAACGCCAGAAATATCTTCGCGAATGTCACGTTGTGCTAGTGGATGCCGGCAGGGTTCCCAGTCCCCCCTGGCGACCGATTTCCTTACCTGTTTTTGTGCCTCGCCGGAGTTACACCCTCGTCGAATCGGATCATGGCTTTCGCCTCCTTGTATGCCAGCCACAGAGTATGGCAGCCACAGAGTATGGCAGCCACAGAATCCGGTCGTCATGGTAGCTGTAGTCGTCATGGGCCAACGGTCGTTCCTCGTCATCCGGGAGCGGCTTCATCTCGGCGGCGGCCGCAAGCGCTACCCTGCGGGCCTCGTCCTGTCTGCCCAAGCGGAACAGGCTCATCGCCCAGTAAAACGCCGCGATGCCCGTCACAAGGGGGGAGTCTGACATAGCCTTCTGGGCGGCAAGAAACGCCTCGACTGCGGCCTCGTCGTCGCCTCTGCGGTACAACGCCATCCCCAGGGCTACATGCGTCCAGCCCAGCATGTACCCCTGCGCATCCAATTCTAACCCCTTGCGGGCGAGGGCCACAGCAGCGTCGAGTTCCGCTCGGTCGGTGGAGGCCCGGATGCTGCACACCTTGGCAGCTCGCTCGGCCGTGGCTGCGTCGTTGGTGTCCCTGGCGAACCCGAGGATCTGACGACGCGTGGCGGCTAGTCCTGACTCCTGCCGGTGCAATTTCATGAGCCGTTCGCCAACGATCAGCCGCAGCTACAGAAACAACGGAAAAGCGGGATCTTGCAGATACTCGTCGAGCCGACGAAAGATTTCGACGTAGGCTTCCTGAATCACGTCCGATGTGTCGATACGTGCCTGCAGGCGACGGTCGAGGCGCAACTCGACCATCCGTCGAAGCCGAGCACGGTGCTGCATAAACAAATCATTCACGGCCGCCTGGTCACCAGCGCGGGCGCGCTCCAAAAGTAGGGCGGTTTCGGCGGAGTTGTTGTCCATGAGAGTTCCCATGATAGAGGAATGCCGGCGCGAATGACTTTCAGGACAAATTTTATTGCCAATTCCGGTCCGCCAGCCCAGAAAGCAGAACGCAACGGTCGCTACAACAGGCACCTGCTGAGAGTTTTCTGAAGCAAAAGCGAGGGGCGTTCGGGAGTATGAGGCCGCCAAACGCGTCGCATCCATGATCAATGCTCTCGCTTCCAGAATCGGTGGATCGGAACGGTTTTGATTTTTCCAGTACATGGCTTGGGTTTCAATCCTCGCCGTTCGTCACAATCGCCGGCGCTGAGGCGAAGGAGCGCTTGTCTTCGATTTACCCCACGCGTGCACGATGCCGGACATGCTTCGGGAAGACCTCGAAGCGGCTCGGCAGGAATGGCTCAAAACCAAGCGGGATCCGCAAGAACGCCAGGAGGCGGACGAAAGCGATTTTCTACAGTCCATCGACAGCGATGGAGGACGGATTGATTTCCACAGCCTACGCCACACGTGTGCGACTTGGTTGATCCACGCTGGGGCGGATGTCAAAACGATCCAGTCCGTGATGAGGCGTGCGGACATCAAACTGACGCTGGATCGGTATGGTCACTTGTTCCCGGGATCAGAGGCCGAAGCGGTGGCCAGATTGCGTCACGCGTTCCAGGCCAACGACACACTTTTGGCCACGGGGACGAATGATTCTGGCCCTCACCCGTGTAGCAGAATCGCTAGCGCGCAGGGTTCTTTTTCGTACGAAAGTGGGCGAGAAGATGCGATGAAAACAGCTCGGCCAGGTGTTGGATCTGGCTACGAAAAAACCCCGAGTTCTCAAAGAAAACTCGAGGTTTCTGAGGATGTTTCGCGAGTGAGAGCGGAGGGACTCGAACCCTCGACCCAAGGATTAAAAGTCCTTTGCTCTACCGACTGAGCTACGCTCTCGCGGAAGGGGACGAACGCATATGCACACGTTCCCGTAGTCCGTATTCCATTGCCGACTATTAACCAAGACACCATTGGATTTCATCGATACCCTTCGCGACGACTGACAGGCAGCCCCGCGATCCGATACCATGAACGAACTACGTCGCTGGATACTATCAAAGTCCCACAAATTTTGAAGGGGCTCGCGCTCGCGATCTCTGCCAGGAACCATCGTGCCACGTCATCCCTACCCCAATCAACCACACTCCTCTCCTGGATTCTCCTCGAAATCCTCGACGATCCTTGTTTTGGCATTAGTGGTTCTAATTCAATTGCTGGGCGGCCAATCACAGGCGGGGGCGACCGGATCGGAGTGGATTGTGGTGGTCAACGGGGACTCCACGAACTCCAGAACCCTGGCCAACCACTTTTGCGCGTTACGCAACATCCCATTCCGTAACGTCATCGTGCTCCGTTCGGTTCCCGATCGGGATCGGATCAGCGTGGATGAGTTCCGAGATAGGATCTTGGGCCCTCTCTTGAAAGAGATCGAAGCTCGCGGATTGGCCCCCACGATCCAAGGGATTGCGTACTCGTGCGATTTCCCTACTGCGGTCGCGATTGACTCCGATTTGAAAGAGCTGAAAGACCGGTCGACGTATCTGACTCCGGTTGGCTCGATCAATGGTTTGACTTATCTCTTTCGCTGGGTATTGGCCAAGAACCCCATGTACATCGGGTTCGAAGCAAATTGGTTTGCTGCACGGGAAGGGAGTGCGCTCCTGAACGTCTACACCGGTACTCCGGAACAACGTCAGGAGTTGCAGGAATTTTTGGAAAACAACCTGCATGAGCAGGCAGCCCAGCGCATTGATGACTTGCGCGATACTGTCGAGAACTCGTTCCCGATCGATTTCCTTGCCGCTCGTCAGTGGTCCCTGGCAGGAAACAAGAGCAAAGCCAAGGAGCGACTCGCGAGCGCGATTCGAAAGGGGTGGCGGTACCGCAAAGAGATCACAGGCGACCCTGCATTCGACTCGCTGACTGACGATCCAGAATTTCAAAAGATCGTCAATCGCTGTCCAAATGATGACTTCCGATATCTGCCCACACGCGGCTTCGATGCCCGTCGATTTTATGCTCCCAACACACTCGAGTCTTTGAAACCCGATCAGGGAATTTCTTACCTGTTGTCAACGATGCTGAGTGTCACTCGCGATCAAGGCATCACGATGCCGGAAGCCATTGCGCATTTGGAGCGAAGCGCTTTGGCCGATTATTCGCGACCGGTCGGAGGTTACTTCTTTATGAGCACCAGTGACGTCCGCACGACGGCGCGCGAGCCGAATTTTGCGATCGCCGTCGAGAAGCTGAAGGACATGAAGCTGGACGCGAGGGTCGTCAAGAGTCCGTTGCCCGGCGTCTTTCAAAAGGTCAACGGCGTGACATTTGGGCTGGCTCAATTCAATTGGCCACGATCTGGTGCCCAGTTGCTTCCAGGCTCCATCGCGGAGAACTTGACGAGCCTCGGCGGCGTCATGACCGATACGAGTCAAACCAAATCAACGGAGCTGCTTCGTTTCGGCGCAGCCATCAGCAGTGGCACCGTCACCGAACCGTACGCCATCCAGAACAAGTTTCCACATCCCATGATCCATGTCCATTATGCGCAAGGTTTGACGTCTGCCGAAGCCTACTATCAGTCGGTTCTCTGTCCGTACCAACTACTGATTGTAGGAGATCCCCTGTGCCAACCCTTTGCAGAATCCCCTCGCTTCATGATGCAGGGGATCAAGCGTGGAGATCGTGTCAAAGGAGTGGTAACGCTGCAGCTTGTTGCATCGGAAGCGGACCACACGGTGGATCCAGTCCGTTTGACTTGGTTCGTAGATGGTGTTCCCAAGAATGAATCCCCTTTTCAGAACCGAGTTCGTGTTCAGGTCGCGGATGCAGATCAGGGGGCTCAGGAATGGCGATTGGTAGCGAAAGGACCGAAGCCTTTCGAGCATCGTTTCGAACAATCGGTTTGGGTCATGACGGGACCTGCCGAGTCGGACATCTCCATCCAAGGGCCGGAACGCTGGACGGCCAAGGACGGGGAGAAACTGAAAATTACTTTTGCGAACCCTCCGAAAGCAGGCACGATCGCGATTCGACATGATTGGGAAATCCTTGCCAAGCAACCGATTGACCAGACGACGTTTGAGCTCGATGCTAAGGACTTTGGTGCAGGTCCTGTTCGGTTGCAAGGAATCGTGTTGGGCGAAAACGACCAGGTGCTTCGCGCGAGCATGCCGATCACGGTTCAAGTGGAAGGTTAATCGAGGATTGTCATGGCATCCCGGACATGGCTCGGTCCACTTTTATGCGCGTTGGCCGCAGTCCTGTGGAGCACCAGTGCGCTGTTCGCTCGCTCGCCGTTGTTTGAAGGATGGCCTGTTGAGTATCGAGGCGCATCGATTGCGCTTTGGCGAGCGATCTTTGCGCTTGTTATTCTTTTGCCCTTGGTTCGGCGTGTGAGTTGGGATTGGCGCATGCTGCCGATGGCCGCGTGCTTTGCGTTGATGAACTGGACGTACCTGACCGCTCTCGTAGGTGGACCGCCCGAGAACGCGATCTGGCTGCAAAATCTCGCGCCGGCATGGGTCATGCTCGTAGCGGTCATCGTATTGCGTGAGCCGACGATTCCAAAAGACTGGTGGATGTTGGCTTTCTGCATCGGAGGGGTGTTGTTCATTCTCGGGATGCAGAACACGTTCGCGCCTCCATCCAGCAAGAACTATTGGTGGGCTCCTTGGTTGGCCATTGCATCGGGCATGTGTTACGCAGGAGTCATTCTGAGTCTACGATCATTGCGAACTCATGATCCGGCCTGGTTGATAGCGGTGAATCATGTCGTGACCGCATTAGCGATGGTGCCGTTGGTTTGGCAGAGTGGAGTTGGATGGCCTGATCGTGCGATGTGGCCGCTCTTGGCTGGAATCGGTATTTTGCAGATGGGGACGCCCTATCTTTTGTTCGCGAGGGGATTGAAAACGACACCGAGTCACTTGGCTTCGCTGATCACGTTGCTTGAACCGGTCTTGTTGCCTGTGTGGGTATTCTTGGCTCGTGGAGGAGACCCCGATTATGAACCCGCGCCTTGGTGGACGTGGGTCGGCGGGGGGATGATTTTGATGGGGCTCGTGTTGCGGTATCTGCCTGTACCGAATCGAGAAGAATTACAAATTGCGAAACCCTCCAAACGAGAGGGTTGATTCTGTAGCTGGTTCGGTTTCAATACAGAGAATACGTGGTGATGTCCGATAATTCTCTCGAAATTCGGAAAGATCGGATCATGTCGCAATCGATTGAAACTTCTCCATCACCGGAATCGTTTCCTCGCGGGCAAACTCAAATCCGCGACCGCTCACGGTCTGTCTCGCGAGTTCTAGTAACCGGTGGAACTGGATTCATCGGCAAGAACTATCTAGGCCTTCTCAACCAGCAAGTCGATAGGATTCGGATTGCAGTGCGATCGGGAGGCCGGTCGCGTCTCCCGGCTTTACCTGGCCTCGATGTTTGCGAGATCGCCATGAATCGAGTGGAGGATTGGCGGCGGCTGGTCGAAGGCGTGGATGCGGTCATCCATATTGCGGGAGCTACGGCAGGCACTCGTGCTGAATTGTTGCAGGCCAATCGTGACATCACCCTGGCCTTGGCAAAGGCATGCAGTGAAGTTCCCAATCCGCCCCGGTTGGTCTATGTCAGTTCGCTGTCGGCTGCGGGGCCAAGTTCTTCCACACGGCCGCGTCGACCTTCGGACCGGGCTCAGCCGATTTCCGATTATGGCCAGACCAAGTACGAAGGGGAGTTAGCCGCATTGGCTTACGCGGATCGTGTTCCCACCACCATTTTGCGCCCCGGCATCGTCTTCGGTCCCGGTGACAAAGAGTTGGTACGACTCATCGATCCTATTGCCCGATTCGGAGTGAACCCGATGGCTGGTTTTCTCGATCCGAAGATCGCTTTTGTTCACGTGGAGGATCTTATCGATGCCATTTGCTTGGCAGTCACGCATGGCGCGACGTGTGTTGGAAGCGAGCCTCATGAAGGTGGCGGGCAAGGTGTCTACTTCGTCGCGGACCCTGAATTCATCACGCTGTCGCAATTTGCACGGTTTGTCGCAAATGGATTTGGGCGTTCACGTGTGAAGGATCTGCGCATTCCGATTCCGATAGTAAGCGGGGCAGCCACCATCAGTGAACGGGTGAGCCGTTGGTTGGGATGGCGAACCACCTTCAATCCCGACAAGATCCGGGAGGCTTCCTGCGCTGGCTGGATGTGCGATGTTCAATCGACGATCGAGGAACTGGGTTGGTGTCCATCGCTATCGCTCTCGCAACGTTTGCATCAGTTCGCGTCGATGGTAAGAACGAGATCGGCGAACGGAATGGCGAGCGGGGGACATTAGCCCCCTGTTTCCAAGCGTTTAGATCCAACGTTCACTAAGTCCGCTACGTGTCAGGGGATGCCGAACGGGGTTGAGAAACAGTGGGTTAACACCCACCGCTCGCCAAGCAGGCGCAATGGTTGATGTGCGGTGAGCTGCCGTGGAACGGAACATGGAGATGCGCCGGAACGCCGCTAGCGAGTCCGGTTCATTGGAGCTTGGTCTTCGCATCCACGGTTGCTGTCAGCGGGACCCACGTTTCTGCGTGTTCGCAAACCTCGGTGATCCGCAATCCGAATTTGTCCCCGACCTTGACGACTTCCCCTTCCGCAACTTTTTGACCGTCGACTTCGAGAGCCAATGGCGAGTCGCAAGGTTTGTCGAACTGGATCATCATCCCGGGCACAAAGTGCAAGACACGGTCGATCGCCATCGGTTGCTGTGCCAGCACGACGGCCACATCGGCCTGAATGCGTAGCAAGCTCTTCCAAAACTCCCGCTTGGCGGGGTCGTCGGTGGAGTGGGAAGTTGCAGCGGACATCGGAGGTTCCAACCGCGGATTCTGGGGCATCATCCAACATTCATCGTGGCCGCCAGGATCGAAACTTGAGGAATAATCCGGGTTTTAAGGCAATACCGTTCAACGAACTGACCTAATGTAGTGGATCTTGCCAAAGATCCTTGAGCACCGGGAAGTTCGGCACTTCCACTACCTTTGTTGAAAGGTATTGGGTTTTACGGAAAAGCAAAGTGCAGCGACGGGCGTGTTGTGCGTTGCGTCCCCTAGGCCTTTCGCGATAATGCATAGGAAAAGACGACCGCACTTCCAACCTTCGAGCGGACCCATGAGCGTAGTTACCTTGGATTCTTCACTTCCTTTCGCTCCCTATCGCGAACTGGGGAACGAGGTTCTTCGCGAACGCATTGCCGAAGCCAAGCGGAAGCTCGGCTCGAGCCTTTTGATCCTAGGCCACCACTATCAGCAAGACGAAGTCATCGCGCATGCAGACTTGACCGGCGATTCCTACCAACTGAGCAAATTGGCGGCTGACAGTCAGGATTGTCGGTACATCGTGTTCTGTGGTGTCCATTTCATGGCGGAGACCGCAGACATTCTGGCTAACCGCCCGGAGAAATTGGAATCGCGTGGCGGCGAGCGCGTGACCGTCGTCCTCCCTGACATGGCCGCAGGATGTTCCATGGCGGACATGGCTGCGATCCGCCAAGTCGAGTCCGCGTGGGAGCAGTTGGGGGAAGTCATCGATACGGAAGATCTGACGCCTGTGACTTACATCAATAGCGCAGCCAGCCTAAAAGCTTTCTGTGGTCGGCACGGTGGCATCGTGTGCACCAGCAGCAATGCCAAAGCGGTCCTCGAGTGGTCGTTCCGTCAACGGCGCCGCGTGTTCTTTTTCCCAGACCAGCATCTGGGCCGCAACACGTCGCTGAAGATGGGGATCACCAACGACTTGATGCCAGTCTGGGATCCTCACGAAGACGAGCTCGGCGGCAACACGGAGGAAGCCATTCAAGGCTCGCGCGTGATCTTGTGGAAAGGACACTGCTCGGTTCACCAAATGTTCCAAGCGGTTCACGTGCATCAGTTCCGCGAAAAAATCCCGGGCATCAAGATTTTGGTGCACCCGGAGTGCCCTCAAGAAGTCAATGATATTGCCGATATCTCGGGCTCCACCAGCAAGATCATCGAGACGGTTCGTTCTGCGCCGTCGGGAACCAAGTGGGCCATCGGAACGGAACTTCATCTGGTGAATCGTCTGAAGAAGGAACATCCGGAACAAGAGATCCATTTTCTGTCCCCACTCGTTTGCATGTGTGCCACCATGTACCGTATCGACCTGGCCCACCTCTGTTGGAGCCTCGAAAACATTTTGAACGGCAGTATCGTCAATCGGATTGTCGTCAAAGAAGACATCGCGCGATGGTCTTTGGTCGCCCTGGAACGAATGCTGACGGTTCGATAGTGCGATCGGTCTAGCAACCACTAAATCACTTGATACTTAAGAAACGATAAAGCTCCATGTTGAAACTCCCGCTGGTACTGGCTTTCACTGCGATGACCGCGTTCTTTTGGGGTATCTACGGTATCGTGTTGCATCGCGGCACTTCCAATATGGGTGTTCCGACGGAAACGAACATTGCGTCCGACTTGGGGGTGTCGCTCCGAGCGTTTGTCGGTGTGGGCTTGGCCTATTTTTTGATCGCCGTTCTCGTTCCTGTGGCACTTCTCAATCGAAAGAAAGAGACGGGCTATTGGTCGATGAGTGGAACCATCATGTCGCTCTTCGCGGGAGCGGTCGGTGCATTGGGCGCTCTAGGCGTTGCACTGGCGTTGGCCTTCAAAGGGCAAGCCATCTATGTGATGCCGATCGTGTTCGGCGGGGCCCCTGTGGTGAACACGCTTCTGACTTCATGGCTGAATCGTTCCTTCAAGCAAATCAAACCGATGTTCTTGGTCGGAATGGTTTTGGTCGCTTTGGGGATGGTGGGAGTTCTTTTGACCAAGCCACAAGGTGCGGCGCACGGCGGTGAAGGGGTTGTGAATTGGTTTGCTGTGGGGTTGTCGATTGCAATGGCCGTCTTGTGCTGGGGGTCGTACGGCCCGTTTTTGCACCTTGGTCAATCTCGCATGGGCGGTTCACGTCTTCGACCTTTTTGCTGCGTGGGGATAGCCTACTTCGTGATCGCTGTTGTGGTCCCCGTGGTGATGTTAGAAACCATGCACACTGGGACAAGCTACGCATGGAGCGGCATGATGTGGTCCGTTTTGGCGGGCACTGCTGGGGCACTCGGCGCGCTCGGGATCATCATGGCCTTCACGTACGGCGGCAAGCCCATCTTTGTCATGCCTCTGGTTTTTGGTTTTGCTCCTGTCATCAACACTGTGACGAGCATCATCATCAGCCAGAAGTTCGATAATCTTAACGCATGGTTTGCGGTCTCGTTGGCCTTGGGGATCGCTGGCGCCGTCACCGTTTTGCTGAATGCCCCCAAGGCTGCTCCGCATGGCAAACCTGCATCGCCGGCGACAGAAGGAGCAACTCCAACCGAAAGCAAACCTGCGGACCCGGTTGCCGCGGCGAATCAGCATCCCTTTGTTCAGGCTGCCATGAAAGCAGCCTCGAACGACAAACCAAGCTGAGTTTGGACTACAATCAGAACCTTCCACTTCGTATGACACTTCATCCCATCGAGAAGAACCCATGAGCACTACACGACGGAGTTTTCTGACAACGGTCTCGGCGGCAGTGGCCGCTGGGATGACCCAAGGAGGATACCATTCCGCAGTCAACGCAGCGGAAGATAAGAAGCTTGGCGTGGCGCTCGTCGGCCTTGGAAGCCTGAGCACTCACCAGTTGGCGCCCGCCCTACAAAAGACCCAGCATTGTCGATTGACGGCGATCGTCACAGGGACTCCAGACAAGGAGCGTATGTGGGCGGAGAAGTACCAAATCGATCGCGGACATATCTACAATTACGAAAACTTCGACAAGATCGCGAGCGATGATTCGGTTGATATCGTATACGTGGTACTTCCGAACAGCATGCATGCCGAGTACACGATTCGGGCTGCCAAAGCCGGGAAGCATGTGCTTTGCGAGAAGCCGATGGCAAATTCATCGGAAGAATGTCGACAGATGATCGATGCGTGCAAGACCGCCGATCGACTTTTGGCCATCGGATATCGCTGCCAATTCGAGCCTCACCATGTTCGCTGCATGGAATTGGCGAGCAAGAAAGAAATGGGATCCATCAAGATGATCGAGGCCGGGTTCGGATTCAAAATCGGTGATCCAAACCAATGGCGTCTCAAGAAATCACTGGCCGGTGGCGGAGCCTTGATGGACGTCGGCATTTACGCATTGCAAGCGTGTCGCTACCTGACCGGTGAGGAGCCGAAATCGATCGTGGCCCAAGAGACCAAAACCGATGTACACAAGTTCTCTGAAGTCGATGAATCGCTGACCTGGACCATGAGATTCCCTTCAGGTGTCCAGGCCTATTGTAGCACAAGCTACAATTTCAACGGTTTGAACCGATTTCGTGCATTCGCGGACGACGGATGGTTCGGCATGGATCCGGCGTACAGTTACAACGACAACCGATTGGAAACATCCAAAGGCAAGATCGAGTTGCCGCAGCAGGATCAATTCGCTGTCGAGATGGATGATTTTGCCAAGTGCATTCGGGACAATCGCCCTTCACGTGTTTCAGGCGAAGAAGGCTTG
>JALOQW010000335.1 GCA_025459275.1 Pirellula sp. | reverse complement strand
CCTTTTGGCCGCGTCCGTTATGGAATGCAGGCTCTCGCGATACGAGCGAAGTCTGAGATTAATGTGGCAATCACGTTGCGAATCAACGTATCAGCGGATCGGTTTGAGGGCCGAATGGCCCGCCAGAACTTCAGCCGGCAGCGGTAGCTGCCGGTTCGCGATGGGAGGAGCATCAGCAAGGCCTGATGGGCCGACAGAAATACCGTAGTGGTGCACCGATCATTGGAAACGGATCGAGTGTGATTGTACGCGGCGCATCTTCTGTCGCCCCATCCGGGGCTTGGGGCCACCGTAGGTCGTGTTACCCGGACCTGTCGGTCCGGGCTAAAGTTCTGCCGGTCCTCCGGACCTAAGACCGACAATGCAAAGAGGCTCCCTGGGGACAGACACTTTTCGCTGTGTTCGCATTGCAGAATGCCTGCAAATGAGACTTGAAGCGACGGCTTAGGATAAGGGCGCCAACGCAGGGACACACCCCATGCCTGCAAATGAGACTTGAAGCGACGGCTTAGGATAAGGGCGCCAACGCAGGGACACACCCCACGTCGGATCCGACCGAAAAGTGTATGTCCCCGAAGGGATGTTCAGCTGACAAAGATGTAACCAAACTCGCATTCGACGACAATTCAAATCCCGTGCCGAACACTATTGGCTTCTAGCCTGTCAAAATGTGCCGTTAAATCAGCAATGCTTGCACTACATGTTGTGCAGTTCGCAGGCAGGATGCCTACGCCACGACCTTCGTTGAACGGTATTGCGCTTAATCCTACCGCGTTTCGGAATCACTAATGCGATCCAGTTCGAGCTTGGAATCCGCATCGAGTTCGAAGGAGAGTGCCCCCGCCACTCCTGCAACTTGTTCGGGGGAGCGAATACCGACGATCGCGGCGGTGATGGCTGGATGTCCCAGCACCCAGGCCAGCGCGATTTCGGAGGGAGTCCTTCCTTGACGTTTTGCGATCTCGATTACCTTGTCCGCGATCTTCAAATTGCGGGTCAGCAAAGGTTCTTGAAAGTGAGGGCTTCGCGTCCGCCAGTCGTCACTGGGAAGCTGTGCAATCCGCTGGCGAGTCATGGTACCGGTCAACAACCCAGACCCCATAGGTGAATAAGCCAAGACGCCTATCTGATGCTTTTGCGTGTAGGGCAAGATCTCCGATTCTATTTCACGTCGTAGAAGTGAGTATGGAGGTTGTAGTGACACAATCGGTGCAATCTTGGCAATGCGCTCCATCTGGGGCACATTGAAGTTGGACACGCCGATCCATCGAACCTTCCCTTCCTTATGCAGCTCAGCCAAGGTGGTCCAGCCTTCTTCAATGTCCTCGTCAGGTTCTGGCCAATGGATTTGGTAGAGGTCAATCGTCTCGACCTGGAGTCGGCGCAAGCTGTTTTCGCACTCCGCGCGGATCGCATCCCGTTTCAGAAGTTTCACGATCTGACGATTGGCATCCCAGTTACGTGCACATTTCGTAAACATGTAGGGGCGGTCACCCGAGTAGGTTTTTAGGGCGTGGGCAACCACCTCTTCCGAATGCCCCAGGCCATACACGGCGGCTGTGTCGATCCAATTCATCCCAGCGTCCAGTGCTGCATGAATGGCTCGGACACTGGTGGCATCGTCTTGATGGCTCCATGAGAATGCCCAACCACCCCCTCCTATGGCCCAAGCGCCGATGCCGATGCGAGTGATTTCGAGATCCGAAGTGCCAAGTCGTTGCTTTGGAATCATGGATTTGGAGTACGCCTAATAACCGAAAGTGGGGAATCGAAAAAACATCGCTCGCAAACTCCTCAACGAAACTTCCTACCGTCTTCACCGGATGTTCATCAAGCTTTTTGCGAGCGGTTATATCATCCCATCGTACTGTGTTGGTTCGTCTTTCTACTACCCCCGGGAGTTGTTTATGAGGATCGTTCAACGTCGTCGGGGTTTCACGCTTGTGGAACTCTTGGTCGTCATCGCCATTATCGGTGTTTTAGTCGGATTGCTTCTGCCAGCTGTTCAATCGGCTCGCGAAGCTGCTCGCCGCATGGATTGTTCGAACCGAGTTCGCCAGTTGACTTTAGCCTGCCATAACATCGAAAGTGCCACGAAGAGCTTTCCTCCAGGGTACACGACTTTCTCGGAAACATACACAACGCCACCAAACAATCAGAACGAGGATGGCTCGGTCCGAGGTAGCTACCCTAATTTCCCGGCTTTCGTGGTGACTGGCTCCCAAGGGGGAGGCTTGGTTGCTCGTGCGGAGGTTTATGGACCGGCTTGGGTCATGCATGTGTATAGCTACATGGAACAATCTGAGCTATCCCGTCGGGTCGATCAAGGCGTTGCAGGGAACGACGTGAACGAAGCGTGCCCTTGGGACAATCTCGATGGTTCGCCCTATCGAAGACCGGACATCGACACGCAGTCCTTTATTCGGAGCGCCATGAGTTGCCCGAGTTCACCGCAGAGCGAAGTCACCTACAGCGATCTGAGTATCGAAAACTTGTTCAAGGCCAACTATGTTGCATGCTTCGGAGGTCGTTTTATGCGAGATGCAACGAATCGAGGCGACAGTTCCTTCCGAGGGGCATTTGGTGCTGTCGAAAACGTCCGCAAGTTTTCGTACGGGAATCGCTTTGGCGTGGGCAAGGGGCGTCGATTCCGTGATATCACGGACGGCAGTTCGAATAGCGTCATGATGAGCGAAGTGATCAACAACATTAAGCCGGATGGACGCACGAGCAGTTCTCAGCCCGCGGGGCTCAACCGGGACGTACGCGGCGCGTACCTGACACCCATGATGGGTGGAAACTCCTTTTCGGGCTTTTTTCCGCCAAATGCCCCGGGGACAGACGTTACGTCCGGATGTCCATTGCCGACGGATCCTGCCGCCTTCCCACCCAATGATCCACGCTTCTGCACTCAGGACCGAAACATCGACCCAGCGACCGGTGGACAGTGGCATGCTGCTGCAAGAAGCTGGCACGGAAGCGGTGTGAACGCGACCTTTGCAGACGGCGCTGTACGGTTCATTCCAAACAGCATCGATCGCCGAATTTGGCAATCGCTCTGCACCGTTGCCGGGGGCGAAACGGTCACGTACGAAGACTAGTCTTCTGCGGATGTCGGGATCCATGTTATTCCATACTGAAAGGGTCAGCCTGCTTAGGCTGGCCCCACTCTAGAGAACAGTTCAAAACGACATTACCGGTGGAATGAATCCATGCAACGACTCGTAGGCCTCCTTTGTGCGTTCGGTCTTATTCTATGTCTTGTTTCACTCGGTTGCACTAGCGGTCCAGCGAAGCCTCTTGACATGGGAGGCGAGGATGGAAAATTTGTCGCGGAGCTGATTGAAGATCTGAACGACTTCAAGGCCGATGACACGAATCTGGCCTCTCACTTCGCTTCGACATCGGGAGTGCCAACTTCCAGTGAACTGAGCCGTTTCGATTTCTCGATTGTGGGAAAGCCATCGGTGAACGGCGACTCTGCGACCTGCAAGGTGCGACTGGATAACGCTGCAGACGGAACTTTGGTTGGTGAAAAGGACTGGAGCTTCAAGAAGGTTGGGGGGAGTTGGAAAATCGAAAACGCTCCTCTGTGAGCCCTCCGTCGGTGAAGTCGGGTTGGTTGAGGTCTCCCCGATTCGACCTGTTGTTTCTAGCGAATGTACTCTGGCCGGCATTGCTACTCCCTGGCATGTCGGCCGATGGCAGCACGGCCGTTGACTTTTGGCAGATCTATTTTCTGACGCTGCCCCATCGCTGGATCACATTGGTGTTGGTAGCCATCGATCCAGATAGGCGTGGTCAACGCTCGTTCGTGTTGACTGGGCTCGCCTTGATGTTTGCCGTGATGGTAGGGGGCGCTTATTTGGGAACCTCGGCTTTTCTTTGCTTGGGTGCGATAGACTATGTTTGGAACGCATGGCACTTCGCAAGCCAACATGCTGGAGTATTGCGCATTTACTCGAAGCAATCCGGTGGAGGCATTGCGTGGTTGGAACGCTGGGGCATTCGGCTGTTCATTACGTATACGATTTGCCGTACAGCCGGGGAGATCCTGACCCAGCAAGTCGGCTGGTCCAGTGACATTCTGCCGATGCCATGGATCGATTGGGGAATGATCGCGATTCCGATTGCGCTACTCGTCACTAACGGCGGTGACTGGCGGCGAGAACGATGGCCCAAGATGATTTATCTGGCCAGCGTTCTGACTTTGTATACGGGTTACTTGATTTCCGGGAATCAACGCGCTTCGACATGGATTGTTTGCTTTGCGACAGCCGCGTCTTTGTTTCATGCGACCGAGTATCTGGCAATCGTCAGTCACTATGCACTGCGCCGAAACAAGGTAGGTTCGGAAGGACTGATGAGGCAGGTAAGTCGATTCTGGGTTCCGCTATTGGCTCTCTATATGCTTGGACTCGGGATGTTGGGCTGGTGGATGACACGAATGAGCGGCCCGTGGGGAATCGCTTGGCAAGGCTTGAATCTTTGGGCAGCCTTCACACACTACGCATGGGATGGAATGATTTGGAAACTTCGCCAGCCCGCGACAGCTCAGGCACTCGGTAGCTCGGCTTAAGGAGCGAAGAAACGATGGATAGTCGTCTGCGCCACGAATGGCTGATTTGGTCCGGTCTACTCGCATGCTCCGTCGCTTGGTTGTCGACGCGCCCCTTGCCGGTTCCGCTGTATGGCGACTGGCTAGGTTTGGCTACTCATATCATTGCCGTCCTCCCACTCGCTTGGCTCGTAAGGATTCGACGGCCCATCGATACCAATCGACTCGTTTTGGGCGTATTAGCGTGCCTCTGCACCATGGCAGGCTATTCTCTCCTCGAAATCGTCTCACCATCGTTGCTCGCATCGCAACCGAGCTTGACCGCTCGATGCGGATTGCGCATTGTCACAGCATGGGTTCTCGCTTATCTCTGGTGCGTTGCCTTTCCAGTTACTCCCACTTCGGCGCACCTGCGTGTTCTAACCGGTTCTTGGATCATCGCATTGGTGGTGGCTGTGCTGATCCCTGTTCTCGACACGACCCAGCGAATCGAACGCTATGTTGCGAATGCCTCAGTCGCCAAGCAAGGGAATCGACTCGATCTTGCGACGGAGACCTTGCAAAGGCTCCTTGAACTTCATCCACAGGCCACGGTGGACGGCGTCGCAGCAACGGCCATGTTCTTGGATACGATGGACCAGATACAGAGAACGGAAAAATGGCTCGACTCTAAATCAACCCGAATGATGGATGGGAAAGAAACACTGGATCGATGCGCAGCACTGTTGACCTTGGGGCGAACAGAGGAGGCGTCGCGACTGGTGCAATCGCTCCAAGCCCCTTCTCCAACAGCAACCACGTTCATGATTCTGATCGCCAAGCAGCGAGAAGACTGGGCGTCGATGGCCTCTCTATGTCGAGCGGCACTGAATCAGCCGATTGACGAGTCGCATCGCGAGCATCGACGCAATTGGATTGAATTGATGGGGGAGTCCATGGGCCGTTTGGGGAATCGCAAGGAAGCGGCCGAGTGGTACCAGAAAGGAATGGACGAATCTCCGTCCGACCGCACGTTGTTCGAACTCAAGTTGGCCATTGAGCTTGGTGAACAGGGACGGCTCGGCCAAGCTGTCTCGATCCTCGAATCGGTCGCGCGAGAACACCCAGAATACGAGGCCCAAATCGCCCCACATCTTCGGCGATTCAAGAATCATCACTGCCTTCCATAACATAAATGGTGACACAAAAGGTGTGAGGGGACGAATGGCACTGCCGAAGACTTGACGATTCGACATGGACTTCCCTGGCGGCGCGTTTAAAGACCGCTCCCTCGT
>JALOQW010000334.1 GCA_025459275.1 Pirellula sp. | reverse complement strand
CACGCGCTGAAGTCGGTCGGGATCGGTGGCCATATCTCGGTCGAGGACGCCGAGGGAGAGGATTGGTATCGGGCCGGCATGCATCGTGAATTGACCGAAGAAGTCGAGATCGAATGCGGGGGGACCGATCGCATCGTCGGCCTGATCTACGATGATACGACCGAAGTAGGACGAGTCCATCTCGGCATCGTTCACATCATGCAACTTGCGTCGTGCAAAGTGCATCCTCGAGAAGATCACTTGCTCGAGTCCGGGTTCCGACCGGTCGAAGAAATCAAAGAAGACCACTGCGGACTGGAGACTTGGTCACAACTCTGCCTGAAGCACTTGTACTAGCTTTAGGCCGCAACCGCTTACTGCCCAGAGTCAGGCATGTTTCGAACCAGCAGGATAAGGTACGAAGTTGTATCTGGCGATTTCAACTTCGGTGCACCGGATTGTTCAGAAAGCTGTTTGCGAGCATCGATGCCCACATACTGGACCTCGCGACCACCTGCAGGGAAGGCTGTTACTAATCCCAATTGTTCCGTGTCGCGAAACGCAAGTCGCCGAGCGGCATCGCTCGCTGTCACAACCGAACTCAACTGCTTGGTTAACTGCAAAACCGTCGGGTCAAAGGACATGTCCAATCGATAGTTCGGGAAGTCCTTATACTGTCGCTCAATGTCGACCAGGAAAGCATCGATTCTGGTTGCTCTCGCGCGGACAAACAAGACTTGGACATCCTTCGATTGCTGCGATTCCGTACCGGGGGATAGGGACCCCACGATGCGCGAAGCAATCAATGCGTCCAGTTGCTCCTGTGAAAGATTCAAATCGTCCGCAACAACAATGTCATGCTCCTCCATCAACGATCGAAGAGATTCTTTTTGCTGAGCCTCGGGATCGATGGAAACATCGGCTAACAGTGTAAAGATGGGATCGGTGACTCCCTTGCTCTGAAGCAAGTCTTGAATCGGATTGGTCGGCTGTTCTACGTCGGGCGCAACGACAGCCAGTTCGCCCACGGGAGCGCTACGTTGTACCATCGGCTCTACCATCGGTGCATCCGTGGGTGATTCCAGCGAATCCATCGTCTTATCATCCGCTGCCAAACGCGAAGCGTCGTTCTCAGCAGAAGGGGTATCCGGGGATGCAACGCGCTGCGATGCCTCGACTGGGGATTCATGGCTTGGCATTGGTGCGTCAGACGAAGCCACCTTTGCCGACTCGCTGGGTAGCATCTCGACTGCAAGGTGATTGGTTTCTGGATCGGCGGGGTCGAATTCGCCAGGCAACGGAATGTTGCTGACCAACGGTTGAACGGACGAGCGAGGAGCCCAATAGTTGACACTGAAATAGACCATGAACGACGCTGCGACAGCCATCGTGAGGGTCGGGATCCAAACACGCCAGGCACGTCGGGACAAAATCGCCTCCGACGATGCCTCTATCGACTCGATCCTTGTCGATTCGATCCTTGTCGTCTCGTACTCTCTCGACTTGGTCTCCGTTCGCACCGGCGAAGGGGGCGACTGGGGGATCCGTTTGGCAACGCGATCCGCCGAACGCTGGACCGGCGGGCGAAGCCATGCAGGAGCTCGGTCCCCCATCATCTCGGCCCGTTTTCGAGCCGCCGCAACCACCCCCTGGGAAAACTCGGGGCCCAAGCGACCGACGCTGCGACCGCGCAACAGCGAATTCCGCATCGCCTGCAGCTCGTTCAGGCGGTCCTCGAGCGACGGATCTTCCTTCATGGCAATATCGAGCTGCCGCTGCTCGTCGTCGGTCAAGACACCGTCGAGCAGGCCGTTGAGCAGTTCGTGGAAGTCGTCAGCATTCGTAGACATGATTGGGGTACCAGGGTTCGGTCTCTTTCGGAGTGGGGTTCCCCCAGAAAAGTTCCCTCTCTGTGCCGTAGAATATCGAGTCGCAACGCGCCATGAAACGGAAAAGTCGCCAAAATCTCCACGAAATTGGCTATTTTTCGGGCCAAACGCCGTTTTCCACGAGTACTTTTTCTACCGCCGTGGCCCAGCCTCGATTGGCAGCCGGAGAGGCTGGGCTCGGATGCAAAACACGCACAATCTGCGCATCTTGCCCCACGGAACTCCCCGCCGCCCTCCGCAGGCACGCTTCGGCGTACTGCCCTACCCCGACCAAAAATTGCGGGCGAAGCAGAGCCAGAGTCTTTGCCAAATGCTCATCGCACGATCTTTCAAGGGCTTCTGCCTGACGGACGCCCAGCTTGTCGGGTGTCAGATTGCGTCCCCCGCTGTCCATAAAGATAAGGGGGCAGTAATTGGCCACGAAATGCTCCCGGAAGAATGCTTCCGCCGTCCCAAATCGATTCGCAAACAACCCCCAAACCCGTCGTCCCGAGACTTCCGAACGCTCGCAAGCAAATCCCAAAATCGGCCGCTTAGGATGCTCCCGCTCAGGTTTACCCACCGGTGTCTCGATGCCAAGCCATCCCCGCACCGCATCCACCTCGCCAAATGGGACTCCCGTCTGAGCCATTCCCCAAGGACCTGGGTTCATCCCCAGAAACAAGACTCGCTTCGGACCACGCGCATACTGATCCAAATAAGCCTGATGCGCCTGCCACGCATACTCCAACGGGTTATAGACATAGGACACGGGACTCGGAAACTCCAGGCGTCCTACCGCATCGCGCATGACTTCCGCAGCTGATGCCATGGCTTGGCTCGTCTTCGTCCGCCGCATCTCATTTTCCCCCAACACTCTGGCCCACGCATCGTGGCTTAATGACATCCCAATGTTAGCAATCCCCAATGCTAGCAATCCCCAACGCTCGTTATTCAACGTACCTTGAGTCAGTGATTGTCGTTAGGGGGCGAAAGAACTGAGATACCCTCAAACGGTGCCCGTGAGTAAGATCGCACGGGCGAGGTCGCGGAGGCCGCTCGTTCGTTATTCCTCAGGAGCTGCAAGGCATGATCTGGACCGTGGTTCAAACCAGCTGGCGACGATTAAAAAACAATCGCTCCGAGCTGTTGCTGACCTTTGTGGTCCCGGTCATTTTCTTCAGCATCTTTGCGGTGATCTTCGGATCGCGAGGGGGTTCGGCATCGGGAACCCCCAAGATCAAAGTCGCCATCTCCGACACCTCAGAGACTCCGATCGCCAAGCGGGCAACGGTCTTGTTGAAGGAGCAGCAGTCTCTGCGATTGACCGACCGACGAAGCGCTCGATCTGCGTGGTCTAACCAAGCCGAAAATGAAGAGGAAGTCGCAACGGTCAACCGCGATGCTGCGGAAGATCTGGTGCGGCGAGGGATGGTTTCGGCAGCCATCGTCTTTGAACCGAGTGTGGAAGGGACCATGCCTGAAGTTCGGGTGTTGACCGACACATACGACCAAGTCGCATCGCAAGTGGTGACCGCCTTGGTTCAACGGGCTGTGATGACTGCCCTTTCGGAATCCAAAACACCCCCCCTTGCCGAGTTGCCGAATTCGGTCCGACCTGCTTCCTTTGCCAACGTTCCATTGGAGGCTTCTGGAGCCGCAGCCATCAAGCCTCCCGAGATTGCCGTGGTGGATGTCCTGGGTGGCAAGAAGACCAATCCGGTGATTGCGATGTACGCGGCGGGAATCGCGGTCATGTTTGTGCTCTTCAGCGCGACAACTGCGAGCGGATCGTTGCTCGAAGAGCGGGAGAACTCCACGCTGGATCGACTTCTTTGCAGTCGATTGACCATGGATCAATTGCTCCTGGGCAAGTGGGCGTATTTGACCTTGATCGGTGTGATCCAAATGACCCTCATGTTCACCTGGGGAGCGGTCGTATTCGGTATTGAATTGCTCTCGCATTGGGAAGGCTTCACCGCATTGACGATTGTCACCGCGGGGGCGGCAGCCAGTTTTGCGCTATTCCTGGCCTCCCTGTGTCGCACGCGAACCCAATTGGGGTGGATATCGACGATTGTCATCTTGACGATGAGTGCCCTGGGGGGGAGCATGGTACCTCGATACCTCATGAGTGAAAACATCCAACGCATCGGCATGATTACGTTCAACGCCTGGGCCCTTGAAGGCTACAACAAAGTGTTCTGGCGCGACTTGGGTCTGCGCGATTTGGAATGGGAGCTCGGCGTGATGACGCTGTGTGGTTTGGTGTTCATTCTTTCAGCTCGACTGTTTGCGGTGCGCTGGGAACGCACATGAACACCCCCAGTCATGCAGAGCTCGATCCCGATCGGCTGCTGCGCTATGACCACCGACGATTGGTCCGCCAATGGCAGCGCTTGCAACGTGTTGCGCCACAACGCGTATCGCACGACCTTGAACGCTGGCAGGAGTCGCTCCTGTCGGCACGACATCGTTTCGATGCACGCCAGCAAGTCCGCTTCGATCTCGACATGGATCCGGAGCTGCCGATCTCACGGTACCGCGATTCGATCATCGACTTGATCCAGAACCGACAAGTGGTCGTTGTCTGCGGTGAGACTGGCTCGGGCAAGAGCACGCAGTTGCCCAAGCTCTGTTTGGCAGCGGGGCTCGGGCGTCATGGCTGGATCGGGCATACCCAACCGCGGCGACTGGCGGCTCGTTCGATTGCGAAACGCTTGGCCGAGGAAACCGGCACGAACCTCGGAGAGGGGGTCGGCTACAAGATTCGCTTTCAGGATGTATTGCGCGACAGCGCCACAATCAAACTCATGACCGATGGCGTCTTGCTCTCCGAAATCCATCGGGACTCACAACTCGAAGCGTACGATTGCATCATTATCGACGAAGCTCATGAACGATCCATCAATATCGACCTGTTACTCGCCTACCTAGTCGCTGTTTTGAAGCGCCGTCCTGAATTGCGATTGGTGATTACCAGTGCCACCATCGATGCAGAGCGATTCTCGGAACATTTTTGCGATGCGATTGGACCGGCCCCGATCGTGATGGTGGAGGGACGCAGCTACCCCGTTGAGATACGATATCGAGGTGCACTGGCTCGGAAGGAGCAGCGCATCGACGCGCATGAGTCGGAACTAAATGATGCGCCGGAGTGGACATCCTCGCAAATGTCCCGTTTCTGCGATGCCGTCGATGAATTGTTCCAGGAAGGGACCGGCGATATCCTGGCCTTTTTCCCTACGGAGCGAGATATCCGGGATGCGCATAAGCGATTGAAGGGGCATTTGACGCGTCAAGGCAACGCGAATCGCATCGAGGTGCTCCCTCTCTATGCGAGGTTGACCGAAGCCGAACAGCAGCGTGTATTCCAAACGCACGCCAAGACTCGAATCGTATTGGCCACCAACGTTGCCGAATCTTCCCTCACCGTACCGGGCATTCGTTACGTCATCGATACAGGAACCGCTCGAATCTCCCGGTTTGCGGCCAAGAGCCGTGTGCAAAG
>JALOQW010000042.1 GCA_025459275.1 Pirellula sp. | reverse complement strand
CCACTGTTTCCTTCTGCAATCTCCGAGACCATGAACTCCACGTGGATGTCCGCGTCTCGGAAATGCCATTCGGATACGATGTGATTGACGCGGTTGCCGCTGCGTTTGGCGATCAAGCAACCGTCTTCGATCGGCCAGTCGATCGGGCCACCTTGCATACTGACAAAGCGAGCGGTCTTCCCATCAAACAAGACGACGGCACCCTCGGGTGGAGGGGCCGGCAGCACGGACTGATCGGGTTGAAACTCGGAATCATCTTGCGCCGATGCTGTTGAAATGCAACACACGAAGAGGCTTAGCAGAAACAAGATCGAATGCCACACGATAGGAATATTCCTGTGTTGATAGAAGTTCATGACAGTTTCGATTGTACCCAACGTATCTCGCGCGCGATTCCTTCGTAAAGATGAGGCGTTCGCATCGCTTCCGGCAAGACTCCCCACGCGTAGGTCTCGACTTCGAGATGCAGATCAGGGCCGAACAGCTCGGCATGATTTCGAGCATGCTCTAGAAACGTGTCGATCTCACCATGTGTCGACTCGATGTGTCCCCAGGCTGCGACGTCCACGGGTACGTGAAAATGAATTCGCCATTCGCCGCTGGGGACGGAGTTGGAACGCTCAGAGAACGATGAAAGCAAAGCGGGAAGATCTTCGACCAACTGCCGTCCATCGGTTTTCGTGAGGATCATGGTCTGATGCAGATACCGATCCTCTGCGAACTGCCGGATCTGGTCGAGGGCTTCGATGCGAGCCTGGGGGGCCAATGCATCCCAACAGACCCGGATCGCCGAGGAGATCTGAACCTTACCAACGCGTATCCCTTCCTTCTGGCAAGCCAAGAGTTCGGTTTCTTGGTCTTCGCACATCACAGCCGCATGGCAGATATCGTGACACATCGTCACATGCTGCCTAACCCGTGCTGCGGTTGCAGAACCGAGCTGGGATTCGGACAGATACTCGGAAAAGAATCGTCGCAACGAAGCCGTGTCTGTGATCGCGCATCCCGGTTCCGGTTCCAAAGCGACAACGATCAAGCGACCCGACGCTTCGAAGCGTTGGTGCAATTCCTCGGCCAAAGTTACCAGGCGTGTCGCTGCCTGTGTCCACTGTTCCCCTGTTGGCTGTGGCGTCCCCCAGCCAATCGGCAGGGTGGATATCGATCCGAATCGACCCGGCTCCAGTAGCGAATCCAACAATTGAACCAGGTCGCGCGTGTAGTCGAGTCGTGACGGTTCCCACCAGGTTGGAAGATAGACACGGTGCTTCACGATCTGGCTATGGAAATCACCTTGGGGAAAGCCATTGAAGGTATAAGGGACAAGACCCATGTCTTGAAGCTCTTGTCGGATGTGTTGCAACCGACCTTCGTTCAAGGCTTCGCGAGCGGCCGTTTCTGAAAACCAAAGACCTACAGGCAGAGAGGGAATACCGAGCAGTTTGCGCACTTTCAATGCGTGCGTTCTCAAGTTCTCAAGGATCGCATCGACATGGATCCCGGCATGGACATTGGTGCAGTAACCCAGGAGCATGTTCTTGTCATGATCGATCATGCGATTCTCCTTGGCCAGATCGACGTTTGGCTTTCTGGGATGCCGAGCGCTGGAAGTCACGAAACTCTTGCGGCCAAGAAGACTGGAAGGTCAGTGGCTCTCCGGTCACGGGGTGTACCAATGACAAGGTTTCCGCGTGGAGCGCAATGCGTCGATGGGGCCATGCACGATGGGTGGCCAGATCCTTGCGGTATCGCGGGTCCCCAAGGATCGGATGATTCGCTTCGGCCAAATGAACTCGAATCTGATTGCGACGGCCCGTTTCCAATCGGACCTCGACCAAGGAAGCGTCGTTCCAAACCACTTTGGTCGAATAATGCGTGATCGCTAGTTCTCCCTGTGTTGCGTCCGATACCGAGTAGCGATTCAAGTCCTGGTCGGTGGCCAAGTAACTGGAGATGGTTCCGCTGGGTGGCTCCATGGTCCCCGCAATGAGGGCGATGTACTTCCGTTCGGGTTTTCGATCGGCGAATTGGTTCCGGAGGGCTTGGGCCGTGTCGAGGCTCTTGGCCAATACCAGTACGCCGGAGACATCGCGATCAAGACGATGGACACAGAACACTTCTGCCTTGGGATCTGCATCCTTCAGGCGTCGTTCCACACGAGACACCAGCGTTTGCCCCTCCCCATATCGAGTTGGAACGGTCAGCAGGCCGGCGGGTTTGTTCACCACGCACAGATACGGATCGTCGTACAAGAATTCGATGGGGCCGCGGTTGGTGGGTTTGCGTGCGGCTTTGGGGGGAGCGACAGGCATCGGAACCCAATCGATGTCCAGCACGTCCCCTGGTTCCAGGCGTTCGCGAATGCGGCGGCAGATCCGTCGATTGATCCCGACACAGCCGTTCTCGATGAGCCACTCGCTGTGGCTGGCAGGAATCGCGAGCAGATTCTGAAGTACGCTCCCCAGCCACCGAGCAGGAAACGGAATCGAAGGTGGAACGGTCAGCGTTTTGTGGGACATCTAAAATGGGGAATGAACGCGGAGGATCGCGAAGGGCAGTGGCTCGTATTCGGCTACTGTGAACTCCCAGGATACCTCAGATTGTTCGGTTTGGCTGTCCGAAATTGAAGACTTCCCACCCGCCGGATTCTTGCAAGGGCCCATCGACGGCGATATGGTGATGCACTGCTCCATCCGCAGTTTCTCGTTTTTCTGCTCAGGTTATTCGCCATGTCCTCTCAGGTTCCTCCATCATCGACCCCCAATCCTCAATCTCCTGTAAAAGCCAAGGCTTCCAACCGGTCGCTTGTGATTCTCGCCGTCCTCCTGGCCGGTGCGGGCATCGCCGCGTTTGCGGTTCCTGAAGTCCTCAAGCAGATTTATCTGGCTGAGGAAGAAGCCAAGCGCAAACAAGGGCCGATCGTTGGTTCTCGCACCGACGTCGATCCGCCACCGGGAGTTTCTCGCGATCCCTACGCTAGTATGCCCGGCCGCAACGCCGGCAACCAAGAAAAGCCTGCCGAGGACAAGGCCCCTGAAGAAAAGCCTGCCGGGGAAGAATCTGTCGAGAGTGAATCCGAAAACAAGTCAGAGAACACTAGCAAGTAACGAAGGTTTTCCATGGCTACAGTTCATATCCCCGATCAGAATCGCAACTTGACCGATGCGGCGGAGATCCTCGAGTTCCTTCGCCCATTCGGGATTTGGTACGAACAATGGCCCGTCGCAGGCCGATTGGCAGACCAAGCAACCGATGCCGATATTCTGAAGGAGTACGAACCTGAGATCGATAAGGTCAAAGCATCGGGCGGGTATGTGACGGCGGACGTCATCAACGTCAATCCCAACACCCCGAACCTCGATGCGATGCTGCAGAAGTTCAACAAAGAACACACGCATTCAGAAGATGAAGTTCGATTCACGGTCGAAGGACGCGGCGTGTTTCATCTGCATCCGGAGAATGGTCCTGTCTTCAGTGTTACCGTCGAAAGTGGCGACATGATCAACGTTCCGAAGGGGATGAAGCACTGGTTCAACCTTTGCGATGATCGACATATTCGCTGCATTCGTTTCTTCGAAGACCCGACCGGATGGACACCTCACTACATCGATCAAGGTGTGCATGAGGCCTATAGCCCCATGTGCTTCGGTCCTTCGTATGTCTCGGCTGCGAAATCAGCGGCTGCGGCCGGTGGTGACGTCAAGCCACTGATCAAGACCTAACGGAACAAGACTCAGTCGTCGCGTCATGCCGTCTCCATCCTCATGCGAACCAATGCATCGCCATGCGCGATGCGTTCTGCTGGATATCGAGGGTACCGTCGCGGATGTCCGCTTCGTCTATGATGTCATGTTTCCATTCGTTCGCCGCGAGGTGGCCTCGTACCTTGAACGCCATTGGGACGATCCAGCCTTGCAACCCACGCTCAAGGGACTGGCCGAGGAAGCGGGGCTAACGGACGCAAACGATCCGTGGGGCCAAGCAAGGAATGGTCGCAAGTCCGCAATCGATACGGCCGTAGGTGCGGTCCATCGTTTGATGGATCAAGACAGCAAGACAACCGGGCTCAAGAGTTTGCAAGGTCGTATTTGGGAATCTGGTTTTCAGTCCGGTTCGTTGACGTCGGAACTGTTCCCAGACGTCCTGCCCGCTCTGCGCAAATGGCAAGATTCAGGCATCGCGCTGCGTATCTATTCATCGGGTAGCGTTCTGGCGCAAAAGCTCTTCTTCGGGCACACCATCCAAGGCGATATCACATCCCTTTTCGATGACTACTACGATACGACGATCGGCAACAAGCGGGAGGCAAGCAGTTATCAACGGATTGCGGTAGACTGCCATCTGAAACCTGCCGAGATTCTATTTCTATCGGACGTCGCAGCTGAGTTGGATGCAGCCGCCGAGGCAGGCATGCAGGTCCTGGCCTGCGTTCGTCCCAATAACGCACCACTTCCCGAAACCTACACCGGCCCGAGCATAACCAGTTTCGACCAGCTCCATGTGTCTCTGCCTACACAGTAGTGGAAGTTGTTCAACTTCCCCGGAGTGACCCATCATAGCGGAGCGGCGCAAGCCGCCCGGTGACGGGACCGGACAAGCAGCGCCCACATTAAACACTCACGGTCCATCTCACGCCGTGCCTCTTGCAAAGGTTGCCATGCAGGCACACTCCACCCTCTCGACTCACCTCCCGTAACGATTTAGCCTGCATTCCCAAATGAGCCCTGCTTGCCTCATTTAGTAGCCATCGTCGCCAGACGGTGGACTGCGAGCACCCATCCACGGCCTCCGCGGCCATGGCTACGCTGAGTGCTCGCGGGCCTCGTGCATGAACCAGGTTTCCAGCAGATTCAGGGAAGCCCACAGATTACCGATCCGGATACGCCTTCACAAAAAATTTGCTGGCCTCCCTGAATCTGCTGGAGATTTGTCAAGCAAGCGAGGGGCAGCGCAGCGGGGGGACACTCCCCGTGGTCTCAGCTCCCCGCCCATGACGAGTTAGCTTGCATTCCCCCAATGAGCTCTGCCAGAAAGTGTGTGTCCCCAGGGCGTCGGCGCTCGAAGCGAGGTGAGGCCTCGTGCCTCTCCTCGCAACCAGGTTTGGTGCGCTAGCAACTGCCTCCCTACCCCAGCCCCCGCCATTAGCGTTCGCGGGCCTGGTGCCCGACGAACGCAACATGTTTACACGGCTAATTCGAATGTAGCTCACTCCGTTCGCGACAGATCGGAACCAGCCCGTTCCTGCGTCACTGTCTCTTACCCAACGCCACCGGGGGACACTCCCCGGAGTGACCAATCCTAGCGGAGCGGCGCAAGCCGCCCGGTGACTAGGCCTGACGGGTCACGTTCATTCTCCGGACTCACCATACGTCTCGCGCCGTAACGCTTGCAAAAGGCGCTACGGGACACACTTGCCGTCTCGGCTTACCACTCGTGCCGCTTTAGCCTGTGTTCCCCAGTAACCCTTCGTCAAGAAGTGTCTGTCCCAGGGCGTCGGTGTTGTATGGGTTCGCGGAGAAGTGTCGATATCCTTCGGACCAGTATGAAAAACCCGTATATCTGTGGCCATACACGGTCTCAGTTCGCGTACTCTTCGAAGAGTTTAGAAATGGCCTTACCGTCGTCACCGGTTCTCGCAATGATTCCTTGAATTTCCACTTGCACCTTTTCAGTAAACCGCGTCGATGCACCGTTTTCCAGCAGACACCTTATTACGCGTACAGCCGAATCTGGAGCTTCTATACGAAAGGGAAACTCTGAAAAGACTATTGCGTAGTGCAGTACTGAAACACCCTCACTGCTAACACTGTTAACGTCTAGCCCATGATCAATGAGGATTTGCATAGATGCAACATTCCGCGCTTCAACGGCACAATGAAGTAACGACTTCGCTCCAATTGGTAGAAGCGATCGGTGAATTTCAACAGTATCGTTAATTCTCGCATCGTTTTCTAGGAAAAGTTTCAGCGTTGATGGATGGGGAATAGCAGAGGAAACAATTGGTCGATACGGCAGATCTGATGAGTCATTAACAGATGCGCCTGCATCAATCAAGACACGGCATATATCCGGACGTCCGAAAAGAGCTGCGGCTCGAAGCGGGAATATCCCTTTGCCGCATTTTTGATAGACAAGCTGTGGATTTTCAATCAAACGATGGCGAATCAAATCGACTTCATTTAGTGCAATTTGGGCGTACAATGACTCTTGGCAATTGTGATCTCTCAAGCACTTAATCAAGGCTTCGGAGGCAGCTCTTGATTCCCGGTCGGATCTTTCGATATAGTATTGATAGGCGAAGTGCTCTAGCGCGGTCAATTCGTCATGGGGACGAAAATCTAAATTAAATCCATGATCGATAAAGAGCGAGAGCATTTCCTTGGAGCGCGACATCAATGCGATCCTCCAACCCGATGCGTCGTTTGAATTGGGATCAAGGCTTTTCTTTTCGAGAAGGCCTCGAATAGCAATCAAGTCATTGTTCACGACGAGACTCGTTGCGTCCCTAGTAGACACCTGTGCAAGCGAGCTTTTGGAAGCCAGAAGCAGTACAGCAAATACCAAAAGCAATATTCTGAAGTGTTTCATGGATCACTTTCTTCGGTGTATAGCCGGTGATTGAATGCTAAGAATGTGCCCCTCACGGAAATCTTCGCTCATTTCAGGGTTGAACGTGGTTGATGAATGACCATTTTCAGAACCTATAACGAGCAAGTGGTGAGTGTAAAAGATTGGGATCAGCAATACAAGCAAAGGAGTCCTGAAGCGAGAGCTGGTGGTGGCCAGTATGAGCGTTGTAACGCTACGGGGGGGCACTCCCCGTCCCCTCGGCTTACCGCCCATAGCGAGAAAGCCTGCATTCCCCACGAGACCTGTCGAAAAGTGTCTGTCCCCAGGGCGTCGGCGCTCGAAGCGAGGTGAGGCCTCGTGCCTCTCCTCGCAACCAAGTCGGGTGCGCTAACACCGATTACCGATCCGTCCTCATAAAAATCTGCTGGCCTCCCTGAATCTGCTGGAGATTCGTTAAGCAAGCGAGGGGCAGCACTGCGGGGACACTCCCCGTGGTCTCGGCTCCCCACCTGTGTCGAGTTAGCCTGCATTCCCCAATGAGCCCTATCGAAAAGTGTCTGTCCCCAGGGCGCTCCTGCTCGCTGACGTCCCTCGCTGACGCTTCGGGTTGTGATATATTTGAGGGAGGGTAAGGATGTCCTAGACCCCAACCCGAAGCGTGAGCGAGGGACCATCGCACCATCGCATATGGTTCGATGCAAGCTTATGAGCTCGCAGTTTAGGCTTTTTTGAAGCGATCATTGCCATGGATGACACGAACATCATCATGCCGGATCCGATCGCATTCTTCATCACATGGCCCACATACGGCACTTGGCTGCCAGGCGATCAGCGGGGATGGGTCGAGTAGCGGCACGGCTGGCAGCTGCCGAATCCCCGCTTGGAACAGTATTGCCGCGCATGTATGACCGAAAGCCAATGCATCCTTTCGTACCAGGAGCGGTCAACACGTCCCCGAAGAAAATCCGAGCGGATATAAAAGCGTGGTGCACGCGTCGGCTTCGAGAATTGTCGCGACCCAATAAGAAAAACTGGTGGGCTGAGCGGGGAAGCATTCGGTACGTTTGGGACGACGAGTCTTTGGCTTCCGTAGTCAAGTACGTAACAGAGGCACAAGATAGAAAAGGACGCGACGTCGAGACCCAACCATCCCAACCCGAGGCGTAAGCGAGGGAACCATAAGACTCAACGACGCGTCAGCGAGGGACCCACTAGACTCAACGACTCGTGAGCGATGGACCTCGTATTCCGATGCGATTCAAGTGGGGGGATCGACGAATTCGGGCTCGATGAGCTTCGTGATAACGCCCGATTCGTAGCCGCGGCGCAGGAGCTCGCGGACCGCTTGACGGCCGCGATCACCAAAATCCAACGTCCAATCGTTCACGTACATCCCAACAAACGTGTCGGCCTTGTCCCGTTCCAGACCGCGTCCCCAGCCCAAGGCATAATCGAGCGCCGACTTGCGATGCTCTAACCCATGCGCGATGCTCTGATGTAAGTAATGATTCACATCCCGAATTACCTCCGGGCCCAAATCCTTGCGGATGCCGTTCGCACCCAACGGCAACGGCAATCCCGTTTGCTCCATCCACCACTTCCCTAAATCAACAACCAAGTGCAAGCCTTGCGATCCGTAAGTCAACTGACCCTCATGGATCACCAACCCGGCGTCAATCGGACGGCCTTCGTAGCTCCCTTGCTCGACCACATCCAGAACTTGATCGAACGGGACCACGACATGCTCGAAATCTTTGAGCCACATGCGACAGGTCAGATACGCCGTCGTCAACGTCCCGGGAACGGCAATCGTCTTTCCTGCGAGGGACTCACGCGTGGCAGGAGACCGAGTCACGATCATCGGACCGTAATTGTCTCCCATGCTCGCTCCACAGGAACAAATCATGTATCGGTCGCTGAGGTAAGCATATGCGTGCAGACTCAAGGCGGTGAGTTCGAGCTCCCCTTGAAATGCCCGACGGTTCAGCGTTTCGATATCGACGAGTTCATGCTCGAAAACGTAGGGGCCGGTGTCAAAGCAATCCTTGGCAAGGCCGTAGAACATAAACGCATCATCGGCATCGGGACTGTGTCCGACTCGGATGCGAATGGAGCGGGTGGTGGCAGTGGTCATCGCAGTGTGTCCCGTGGGGTGGGATCAGGTAATCTTCCAACAACAGAAACAGGGGCAAGACGCGAAAGTTTACGTCCCAAAGGTAGAACCGCAATCGCCGACGCTCGGCAACCGCGACTCAGCAGCAGCCGTGCCCATGGGGCTCGCGGTCATCGGTGCCTACTTTAGTAGCGGTACGGCTTTTAGTAGCGGTACGGCGCAAGCCGTCCGGTAAGTCCAAATAATTGCTGCGTTTTTTGGGTTCGCCTCACCGGAGGGCTCGCGCCCTACCGCTTGAAACATAGGTGCCCGTGGGCTAGCGGTCATGGGGGGGTAACGGTCATGGCAGGACCGGAATTCGCAGGAAACTCGGGCGGCTTGGACTGCGAAGTACGGAGTGAATGGCGGACTGAAAGTCCTCCTCGTTGGCTTCGAAAATGTTCGGGACGAATTTCTGAGGGTTCCGGTCAATGAAGGGGAACCAAGTGCTCTGCACGTGGATCATGATCCGATGTCCCCGCTGAAACGTATGGAAAACGTCGTTCAATTCCAAGCGAATTCGGGTCGGTTGCTGGGGCGTCATCGGGAGAGGGTTCTCAAAACTTTCTCGGAACCGCCCGCGGAGGACTCCCGCTCGGACCAGTTCCTGACGGCCGCTGAGGGCATTGTCGGTGGTGTCCCCACGCCGGCGAGCCGCACCTCCAGTCCCCGGGAATTCATCGATGACTTTGACGATCCAGTCGGCATCGGTCTGCGTCGATGTGACCCACAACTCCACAGGGATCGGACCGGCGACCGTCATCGGATCGTTCAATACTTCGCTTCGATAAACGAGAACATCCGGTCGCCACGATGCAAACCGCTGGTCCTCGGTCACGTAATCCCGAGCCCAGTTGTTGGTGATCTCCATGGTATACGGAACCGGTTTCCGCGGATCGCTCGGAAAGGAGTCTGCACCCTCGGTGATCCCGTTCTTGTCCTGGGTCAACTTGCCATTGGCCGTGAGATAATACTCGGTCTTGGTGACTTGAGGCGGCGGCCAGGCATCCATCTGATGCCATTGATCTGCCCCTGTATCGAAGACCGTTGCCTCGGGAATCGTTGGCGCGCCTGCCCCGCGAAGATGGTACTCGAAGAACGGCACGAGAACCTGCTTCTGATACCAAGTCGAGGTCGCAAAACCAAATTCGGCTTGCCCCAGCTTCTTGCCTTCATCCCCGGCCCACTGACCGTGGTACCAAGGCCCCATGACCAAGCTGTTGCGTATCGAAGGATTCTGCTTCTCGATGGCTGCGTACGTTGCCAAGGGTCCGTACAAGTCCTCCGTGTCGTACCATCCACCTACGGTTAGTACGGCGGCTTGGATGTCTTGTAGATGGGGCAGGATGTTGCGGTCCTGCCAGAAGGTGTCGTAATTGGGATGGGCTTCCAGATCATTCCAAAATGCGATCTCGTTCTTGAAATACTTCTGATCGACCTGCTTGAGCGGGCCGAGATCCAGAAAAAACTGATAGCCATCTCGTGTTGGAAAATCGAAGGAGGGATTCGAATCGGTGGTTGGTTGAGGCCGTGCTTTGCCAAACGAAGCAAAGAAATTGAACGCCATCGGTAAGACGAAGGCTCCGTTGCGATGGAAGTCATCGAAGTACCAGTCCGCGATCGGAGCCTGGGGCGAGACGGCCACGAGAGCTGGATGCGAATCGATCGCGCCGGCCGACGTATAGAAACCAGGATAGGAGATTCCCCATTGCCCGACGCGGCCATTGTTCCGTGGAATGTTTTTCACGACCCATTCGATGGTGTCGTACGTGTCGCTGCTCTCGTCGACTTGATTGTTTTGAGATTTGTTGCGGATGTGGGGTCGCATGTTAACGAACTCCCCTTGGCTCATGTAGCGGCCGCGGACATCTTGCATGACGAAGATGTATTTGTTCCGCTCGAAATCCGGACATGGTCCGAGCCGTGCCGGATAGTTGTTCAGTCCATAAGGCCCAACGCTATAGGGAGTTCGAAACAGAAGCACCGGATACTTCTTGTTCGCATCCAGTTCGTTGGGAGTGTAGATCGCGGTGAACAACTCCACGCCATCCCGCATGCGAATGCGGACTTCCTCTTTGCTGTAATTGGCGCGAATGAATTCCGCTCGTTCGTCGGATTGGGCCCTCGACGGGCTGGCGAGCGCGAGAACGGCCAAAACCCCAAAGGCGGGGAAAAGAATGAACTGGGAACGTATCATCGATGGAGTCTCCTCGTGAGCTGTTGTGGGCAGCTTGCAGTGTACATGAAGGATGCGGTCGGTTAACTTCAAGTTCTTCAAAATCCTGGTCTCAAGCTGTGCGCCGATGAAATCTCGATCCCCAAGGGCCAAACGAACCCTCGCCGACTTCATTCGCGGCACGCCCGAGCCCGACGACCAACTGCCAAACGACGCGTCGCCAACCCTCCAGCCAATCGACGTGGAAACCTTGGATTTGGCCAGCGCTGAATCGCTGATCGCCATGGCGAGCGATCCGATATTCACGCAGAAACCGCCGCCGAAATCAGACTCTTCCAAACCGCCCAAACGTGGGGCAACTCGCCCCAAAGAAGAACCGACCAAACGGGAGACGAGCCCCGCCCCTGCGCTGCTCGATGCCATTGGCTCCCTATCCGATTACCGGGCCGCCGTGAAGCTGTGGGAGGCTGGGAAGCCGATCTGCTGGGAAGGAGCATGGCTCGGCTCTGTGGCTCCATTGGCTGCGACCACGGTCCGCCACTTGAAGCGTCCGATGCTGATCGTACTGGCCCATCATCAAGATGCCGAGACAGTAGCACGGGACCTCGAATTCTATCTCGAGCATGATTGCAACGTCTTTCCTCCCGCATCGGATGACGTCGATGTCGACTCCCTCCAGCAGCAAGAAGTGATTCAACGTCTTCAAGTGCTATCGCAACTGAATGAGTTTGTCTCGAAGCGTTCGCGTTCGAGCAACCGATCGAGCGACGCCCCCATCCCGACGATCCCGGTCATCGTTACCACGTTGCCGGCCTTGATGCACAGTGTTCCAAGTCCCGAACAGATGCGTCGCGATCGGCGAGTGATTGAAGTCGGTAAACGGACGGATCTTGCCGAGCTCAAGTCGTGGCTTGCAGCATCCGGATATCGTACGACCACCAGCGTGCAACTCCCAGGAGAGTTCACGGCTCGCGGTGGTATTCTCGATGTTTATCCACCGGACGCATCTGAACCTCGGCGCATCGAGTGGTTCGACGATGAGATCGAATCGATTCGGACCTTCGATAGCATCACGCAACGTTCGATCGAGCGGCTAAACAGGGTCGATCTGCTCGCAGCCAATGAAGCAACGCGAGAAGATGCATCCTTGTTGGATCATTTGCCTGAAGACACATTCGTTCTCGTGAGCGAGCCGATCGCGTCCCTTCATCAAGCCGATGCCTTCAAAGCTCGGGTTCCATTCGCGGAGCGATTCTGCGATCCGATCGTTTTGTACCAACGCTTGGAAAAGTATCCACTCGCGCAGATCACACAGCTTGCAGCCGAAGGGTACTCGGGAGAGTTGTTGCGGGTGCCGATCGGTAATGTGGAACGCATCGGCGGCGAATTGGAGAACATCCCTCGCGAACTTGATCAAGCCCTAGGCTCTTCGCGCAATGCAGCCCTCGTTTGCATGAACGAAGGGGAGTTGGCCCGCATGGAGGAGATCGTCAAATCCTGCGATGCGTACCAACAGGGGCGGCTGCGACTGCTGGTGGGCTTGCTCAGTTGCGGTTTTGAGATCCCGCACGGCGCGTTGATTCTGACGGTCAATCAGTTGCTGCGAAGAACGGTACTCAAACGCTCGAGCAAAAAACATGCGTCGCGTGCCATCGATAGTTTTCTCGATCTTCGGGATGGGGACTTGGTGGTCCACCTGTCGCATGGGATCGGGATCTATCTCGGTTTGGAGATGATCGAAAAGGAAGGACAGCGTTTTGAACACCTGGTCCTGGAATTCGATGGCGGAACGAAATTGTATGTTCCCGCCAGCAAGATCGATCTGGTCCAGCGATACGTAGGGGGCACCAAGACCCGGCCCAAGCTCGCCAAAATCGGCGGACAAATGTGGGCCAAACAAAAGAAAGCTGCAGAAGCAGCTGTCGCGGATATGGCCGCCGATCTACTCGAGCTTCAAGCCCAACGCCGCTCGCAAATCGGCATCGCCTTCAAACCGGACTCCGTGTGGCAACAGCAATTCGAATCGTCGTTTCCGTACGAAGAAACGGTTGATCAGCTGACTGCAATTGAGTCGACCAAAAAGGACATGATGACACCGCGGCCTATGGAGCGGTTGATCTGTGGCGACGTCGGTTTCGGCAAGACGGAGGTGGCCATGCGAGCTGCCTTCAAGGCGGTCGAAAGTGGCTATCAAGTCGGAGTCTTGGTCCCGACGACGGTGCTGGCGGAACAGCACTACAAGACATTCAAAGAACGGATGGCGGAGTTTCCCTTCGAAATTGCGAAACTGAGTCGATTCGAAACGGGAGCGGAGCAGCGCGAGACGATTCGAGGGATCGCAAGCGGCAAGATCGATATCGTTATTGGGACCCATCGGATCGCATCGAGTGACGTAAAGTTCTTCAACCTGGGGCTCTTGATTATCGACGAAGAACAAAAGTTCGGAGTCGAACTCAAAGAACGCATCAAGCGCTCTTCGGCGCAGGTCGATGTTCTTACGTTATCGGCAACTCCTATCCCGCGAACGTTGCATATGTCGTTGGTCGGGATTCGAGATATTTCGAATCTGGTGACTCCTCCCGAAGAACGGATGGCGGTCGAGACGCGAGTGGTCCGTTGGAACGATGCCTTGATTCGCAACGCCATTCTCCGAGAACTGAATCGAGACGGCCAGATCTTCTTCGTTCACAATCGAATCGAGGATATGCATGTCGTAGCGTCCAAACTGCAACGCATCGCTCCCGAAGCTCGCATCGTGATCGGTCATGGACAAATGGCGGAAAATGGACTCGAGCAAGTTATGTTGGACTTCATTGAGCATCGGGCCGATATTCTGTTGGCGACGACGATCATCGAAAGTGGATTGGATATCTCCAATGCCAACACCATCTTCATCGATGAAGCGGATCGATACGGGTTGTCGGAGCTGCATCAACTGCGAGGCCGAGTCGGTCGCTATCGCAATCAAGCGCATTGCTATCTGCTCGTGGATCGAAACAAGCACCTCAATCCCGATGCGGCCAGACGATTGCATGCCATCGAAGAGTTTTCGCAACTGGGGGCAGGCTTCGGGATCGCCATGCGCGATTTGGAGATTCGCGGCGCAGGGAATCTGCTCGGGACTCAGCAAAGTGGCCACATCGCAGCCGTAGGATACGAGCTCTATTGCCAGTTGCTCGATGCCGCCGTTCGGCAACTCATGCGTCAGCCTCCGAAGCTGAGCCTGGATGTCGAGATCCATTTACCGATCGAAGCCTATCTCCCTGCCAATTATGTGACCGATATGCGGCAGAAGATCGATATCTACCGACGGGTCAGCCGCCTGCAAGATGTTCAAGCCGTATCCGACATGCGTCAGGAACTTTTGGATCGGTTTGGAGAATTACCAGCGCCTGTCCTTCGTATGCTCGATTTAGCGGAACTCAAAATGGATGCAACGCTTTGGTCCGTTCGCTCCATGAGCATCGAGGACCATTGCCTGTGTCTGTCCTACACCGACGGGAGACGCATCCAGCAATTGGCGGATAAGCATCGCGGCCAGTTGCGGATCGTCGATCGTCAGAATGCGTATTGGCCACTCTGGGAATCCAACCCAACCGCAGCATCGGACGAGCGAACGGTGGCGCAACGCTTGGCTAAGCTGGATTTGCTAGCGATTCTAAGACAGATCTTGCGTTACTAGGACTGGATCCCGTATAGCAACCGTGCAAATGGAAAGAGTGTGTCACGCAACGGTTGTCGTGCCCTGTCCTTCCAAGTCGGCGTAATGTTGGCGGATCTTCCAGCCATGATGTTTCGAGTCCCGCGGTTCATTGTTGTTGTATTGTGCGTTACCAGCAGTGGGTGGGCGTGGGCTCAGGATCCGGACCAAGACTTTGGTGCGTTCGATTCCGAGCGAGCCATGCAGACGCAACCGATTCCTTTAGGGGAGCGGTTCGAAGCGGGACGGATCATTGCGGTGGTTGGTACTGAGCCGGTGCTGGTCGGGGATTTGGAGAGTCCGGGCAAGGTGCCGGAAGATGCCTTGGCGGATCGCGAGTTCGAGATGCGGCTTCGCAAGGAGCTGGTCAACTCGATCGCACGAAAATGTCTGGCCCAACATTTCTTGAGCTTACAGACCTCGGGTAAACCGAAAAAAGAGCGGGACGATATTCGCAGCAAGATGTTGGCGAAGACGGCCGAGATCTTCCGGACGCAAGTCATGCCCGAGCAGATGAAGCAATACAAGTGCGAGTCGGAGTTGGAGTTCATACAATTGGTGGAGTCGCAAGGATCGAGTTTGCCGACATTGATGCGGAGCTTTACCGAGTCCGCATGGGCGGAACAGGCTGTCCGGGAAGGAACCAAAGAGAAGTACGACGCTCAGCTATTTGAGTTGCAAGACTACTACGATCAGAATCCCGAAGCGTGGGAACGCACCCAGCGAGCCAAGTTCCGGATCCTGTCCGCGCCATTCAAGGCCTATGAGAACGATCGGCAAGCGGCCTATGCTGCCATCGTCGATATGGGGAACCAAGTCTATCTCGGTGGAGCCCCCTTCGAAGCGGTCGCCATGAAATCCTCGAAGGGATACAACGCAGACGAGGGAGGAGTTTTCGACTGGGTCTCGCCGGGTGCACTCAAGAGCAAGGTAGTTGAAGATGCGGTGTTCGCGATTGAACTGAATGCACTGAGTCCTATTTTGGAAGACACCGACGGCTATTACATCATCGAGGTTCTGGCCAGGGAAGGCGCGCGGACGGTGACGTTCGCAGAAGCACAAGCTGAGATTCGGAAGAAGCTCATCGCTGAAAAGAAAGATCGAGATCGCAAGGACTTCGTGAAACGAGTCATTGAGAACACTCCCATCTGGACCCGCTGGCCGCAAGATATCCCCGGCTCAAAGGATATCGCTGAGATCCAATAAGACGGACGTAGTGAACCTTGCCGAAGGTCCCGGCGAATGCCAACAAGGTGTCAGGTACGAATGGCACCGCCGAAGGTTTTCGGCCGTTTCAGCGCAGCGTTAAGCTCCGCGTCGATTGCGCTAAAGCTTGGTGGCTACACCTTTTTGCTGCGTTCGTTATGGAATGCAGGCTCTCGCGATACGAGCGAAGTCTGAGATGAATGTGTGCAATCACGTCGCGAATCAACGTGTCAGCGGATCGGTTTGAGGGCCGAATGGCCCGGCAGAACTT
>JALOQW010000333.1 GCA_025459275.1 Pirellula sp. | reverse complement strand
CATGCCCGTTATGTGGCAGATGTCGGATAGTTGGGAGTTGTCTAGTTGGGAGTTGTCGGGGGAGGGGCGTTTTTCCTTGCAAGGTTCAGGTATACTTCTGCCTCGGTCACGCTGCCTGGGTCACGCTGCCTCGGTCATGCGTTGGTGACCTATCTCCTCTCTTTCACTCATCTGTTGTTGCATAATGGCAAGTACGAACAAGCCTCCTTTGTCGATCTGGCAGATCATCAATATGTCGGTCGGATTCTTCGGGATCCAATTTGGTTGGGGGCTACAAATGGGAAACATGTCTCCCATTTATGAGTATCTCGGTGCGGATGCGGATCAGTTGCCGATTTTGTGGCTGGCCGCTCCGCTGACCGGACTGCTCGTCCAACCCATTATCGGCTACATGAGCGACCGAACCTGGACACCTCTCGGACGGCGGCGTCCCTACTTTTTGGTGGGAGCGATTCTGTCGAGCATCTGTTTGTTCTTCATGCCTCGATCACCGTACCTGTGGGTGGCGGCAGGACTACTGTGGATTCTAGACGCGTCGATCAATATCAGCATGGAGCCCTTTCGTGCGTTTGTTGCAGACATGTTGCCGGAGAGACAAAGAACGTTGGGCTTCGCGATGCAGTCTGCGTTCATTTGCGCGGGTGCTGTAATCGCCTCCAAGCTCCCCAAGCTTCTCAACGAATCTTGGGGGATAAGCTCTGCCGTATCAGCTGAGCAACCAGTTCCATTAACGATCCACTATGCATTCGCCATTGGAGCGGTTGTCTTTCTGTTGGCGGTGTTGTGGACTGTGCTCACGACCCGCGAGTATCCGCCCGATGGATCGGAACAATCATCCAATCAAAGTGGAGTCGCTGACTTCTTTGAAGCCTTTGCAGAAATGCCTTCCCGCATGAAGCAATTGGCGGTCGTCCAGTTCTTCACATGGATGGGGCTCTTTTGCATGTTCATTTACTTGGGACCTGCGTTAGGGCGTGATTTGATGGGGGCAGCAACACCTACCGATCCGATGTATCAACGAGGTGTGGATCTCCAGAACGACTGCAACGCCGTCTATGGATTCACTGCATTCCTCGCAGCCTTGGCATATCTTTTCATCACGAAATGGATCTCTGCGAAGTGGATACACTTCATCGCGCTCGTCCTTGGGGGGCTTGGCCTGACATCGGTCGGATGGGTGACGCCTGAGACATCATGGATCTTGACGTCTCTCAGTTTCGTAGGCGTTGGTATTGCCTGGGCATCCATCTTGTCGATGCCCTACGCCATGTTGTCGGCTGTGATCCCAGCCCATCGAACAGGGGTCTACATGGGGATTTTCAATCTATTCATCGTGATCCCTGAGATTCTCTTCGCGATCGGCGTCAGCCAGTTGATGGAGAATTACCCATCGGTCACGCGGCTCCAGGTCGTGGTCTTTGGTGGCGTGTCATTGCTCGTCGCAGCCGCGGCCACTTTGTTTGTTTCTGTGGATCGCGCGGCAGCTCCTCCAACCGAGAGGATCGACTAGTTCATTAGGCTATGGTTTTGGGACATGCTGGTCGATCAGGATTGGGTTTCCATCTGGGTCGACCAGGGCAATGTAAGCTGGCCCGGTGGCATTGGGATCGGCCTTGGTGGTTAGCTCTATTCCTGACTCAAGCAAGGACTTCTGAATGTCGCGAACGTCCAGGAACGACTCCAGTTGTTCCCCCTTAGAATCCCAGCCCGGATTGAACGTCAGCGTGTTTTTGTCAAACATTCCCTGAAAGAGCCCAATCTTAGTGTCGCCATTGCTCAGAACCACCCAACGCTGTTCGAGTTTTCCGGCAACTTGCGTGAATCCCAATTTCTCATAGAAGGTCTTTGAAGCGACGATATCTTTGACGGTGAGGCTGACTGAGAAATTCCCGAGTTGCATTTTGTTTCCTTCCCACATCGGATGAGCACCAAAGACCAATCCCGCACAAAGGATGGGGATAACGATAATGAATCTTTTAAGCATAGTATTTCCTAAGACGTTATTGCTCCACACTCCACAAGTCCGAGTTTTCGATGACAACCGCGTTGACCAAATCGATCTGCAACTCCGGTGCAGCCACTTGTTCAGTGGCAACTCCGGAGGACGCTAGTATACTAGCCCTGCGCGGTCAAGAACAACGATCCTCCCCCTCACGATGGGTGAATAGCTGGCGGCCAACGTCCTTCTGCAAATCAGTTGCGTTCTTCGCCTCGCGCAGGATGTCTGTAAGTATGCCAGGGCGGAGGCTGGCGATGAGGGGCTTTGATCCCTGCCCCCTGCCTCGCGCGTAAATCTACGGGATTCGAATCACCGATACATCAAGTCTGCAACTCGGCTCCCCGGTTGGCTCGCCCAACCGGAAGCAGCGCTTCGTTAGCTAACCCACCCGTTTGTGGTTCATCTGCTCCCAGGCCGCCTTGTGCGGCCGGAAGCAAAGCATCGTCGGCTAGGGCTCATCGCTTGATTGGTCGATCTTTTCCATACAGCTAATTAGTGGCTTTGATCTCCAAGTCATGACGGCAATAACCAGCATTGCTATCGTACCAAGAACATACTCGTACTGATGGGCCATCGCAACAGCAACAAGACGACGGTCAGTCTCGAAGGAAGCACGGCGCTGTTCAACCGGAATCGTACTTGAGATCGCCATTATCGTCACCAAAATCGAAATCATGATCATCCACAGCGCCACACAGGCAACAGCCGTCCACTTCAGGATTCGGATTGCCTCCAACGGCTGCTGTCGTCGGTAGTTTATTAACGCGACAATCGCGCCAGCGACCGCGCCAAACCACCAGGATGCAATGATGCCCCACAGCAACGCTAAAGCCCACGGGTTCTCCGTTGGAAGAATCCGCGGGTGATGGACTGAGAAGTACTCAACGGCAACATTTGCGGTGACGAGATCAAGGCAAATGCCAAGCAGGCACGCGAGGAACGTCGATCCAAATAGGATTGTCAAGAATCGCCGCAACTCACCATTCATTAGCTTGCCTCATGAACGTCTCCGTATCGCGACGCGCGACTGGATTCAGCGAGCGGCGCCAAGAGAACGCTCTCATTGGAAACACGCGTGCTCGCCCGCTCGTTTGCGCCGCATTGTTCTCCGACCCGACGGCACTTCATTATTTAGCTCCCGCTGGGCGGCACGTACGGTCTGAGGAATGCAGGATCAATTGGTTCGTGACCTTGGCCCGTCCACCATTTGTTCCACGCTGGCTTGTCTGCCTTGAAATCATCTTTCGCCATTCTCGCCAACGCGGCGCGTGCCCAGAAGCGGGTGTTCTGGTTGCCGTGGTCCACGAGACTCACCAGCAGAGGCACCGCATCCGGCGACTCTTGTCTTGCCAACGCCGCGACCGCCATCCATTTGGGGCGGCAGTCGTAGTCTTTGCCGTCAACATGGTACGCGGCGACCTTCTTCAGACCTGAGATGAGCTTTGGATCTCGTAGAGCACTGGCCTCGGCCAAAGCCGTGCATAAGTGCCGACCGTATTCTGCCTCGGCGAAGAGCTTGACCAAGTATTCAATTCTCGCCTGGCGTTCTTCGGGTTTCAGTCCGGCATAGGCATTCTCGTTCAGCCACAAGCCGTTGCGGCCGAAGGAACGTGCCGTGTGCAGCACAAACTCTTGCACTTCCGGATGAGCCTTGCCGTAGTTCGACGAAACTTCAGCGGATGCCGCATCCATGTCGAGCGGTTGCGGTTGGGCGAGTGTCGAGGTACTTGTCAACAACGCCAATGCCAGACCGAATAGCAACGATACGGATTTCATACGATCCTCCTGATTCTGAAGAACTGCTGGTGGATAACGAATCGATCACCCAGGAGGAGGAGCTTCGTCACCACGAGGAACCGAGCCGACCGAGTCTTTCGGTGCAGCAACTTGTTCTGGCTGCTCGTTGGTGCTCGTGCTCAGTCCGATAAAACGGTGCTCGTGCTCGGTCGTTGTTTTGATCGATTGTATCATTCCGCGTGGCTCGATGCACGATCGGTGGAGCGGTCTTCATCCCGAAGGGATTCAAGCCATTAGCCGGTGGTAAGCCCCACTCACATTGGGGCGCCACCACCGGTAACGGGTTCGGAACGGGTTTCACTCCCGAAGGGATTGAAGCGCGGAGTCTCGTCTTGTGGGCTGCAATGCCTCCGGCATTGACCAGGCTCGTTGGGGCACGCAATCCGGTGGTGCGCTATCGCGACCACCGGCTAATGGCTCAAACCCCTGTCGGGGCATACAAGCAGTAAGCCAGAACGATTGGGTTCAGCGAGCCCGAGCGATTGACTCAACGCGAGTCAAAACGGCCGATCGAGTGCTTCGCGTGCATGCCATTGTTATCGGCAGTTGGTGAAAGACATGTTTCTGCAAGAATGAATTTCGCTTTCAAGTCGGTTTATCATTCGAAAGGAACCAGTCATTCGAGGAGCCTGAGGGACGAACGTAGAACGCAAGTGATTCAGAACGAGCATCGCACACAATTTCGAAAACGTTTCCATCATTCGATTCCCAACCTTGTGACAGTGCAAAGTTTATCGCGTCTCTCATGTGTCGTCGAGGAATGATGTTTGGCTTTTCAGATAACAACCCCAACCAATGAATCAAGAGCACTGGCCGTTTTTTGCCGTATCGCAACTCAATGACGAGTCGACCACGGTTTGCTTCTTGATCTGGCGTGAATACGTACTGGTACCAGCCTGAGTCGCAGCGAAACTGAAGCCTTCGTCTTGCTGGGAGCGACATATCCTGGTTTGTTGTTGTCCGATAACGGCGGCGATCACCCAGCCCGAGCAGTTGACTCAACGCAAGTCAAAACGGCCGATCGAGGGCTTGGCGTGCATCGCTTGGTTATGCCTCGTTTATAGCGTTCAAAACAAGGTGCTTTGTTTTCGCAACGGATGATTTGTGCCATTCGAATGCCCAGCCGCGAATGTCGCATACCGCTTGCGCTGCGCGAATGGATTCGCCCGGCCTGAAATAAGTGTCGCCACGTTCGTCAGGGTCATCAAGCATTCTGATCAAGTAATCAAAAGCCATTTGATCGCCAAGTTTGCCAAGCCCCCAAGCGGCAAATATACGCGTCGATTTAGCGAGGGACGTATCATCGAACCATTTCCTCAAATGCGATCGGCATTCTTCGGTTGCGTAGGAAGTGAGTGCAGTCGCCAAACGCCAAGTAAGATTTGGGTCGTTTTTGTCCGCAAGACGAAGCAAAACAGGCAAGCATTCATTAGTCCGCAGTTTCCCAGCGGCGTGAATGGCCATGTCCCGACAGAACTCATCCGGATCGTTTTCGATGATATCGTTCAGATGTGGTGCGAATTGTGTCAATCCATCTTTGGCGACCGATTGAATCAGCCAATTTCGCCATTG
>JALOQW010000332.1 GCA_025459275.1 Pirellula sp. | reverse complement strand
CTCTGGACACAATGGCAGATCCCCACTTCGGAGGGGTCGAACGATTCGGCGCGCAACGGTCTGGGCATGGTGGTTTCTCCTTAGGGCAGGGGAGTGTACTAAATCCGGTTGGCACCGTCAAGTAGGTGGGTGGCACGTAGTAGGGGAGGTTGGGCTCTTAGGGCTCTTCTTTAGTGATCGTGATTTGCACCATGCCAGTGTTGTCGTCGAGACTCCCCGCGGCGTCGTTGACCTTCAAAAACAACATGCCGTCGGAATCGGGCCTCAAAATGGCATCGCGCCCCACGGGTAGGGAATCCCATGGCCGGGTCAGTGTCTCCTCGGTGATCGGCGCAATCGCCGCAATCACGCGCCCCAGCGGTTGATGATTGTGATACCGAATCGTGATCCCTTGCGGCTCACACGGCCACTCCTTGCCATTCGCTCCTCGACCAACGACGTAGGATCCGCTTGCAACCAGTCGAAGCGATTCACCGCGATGAACTCGAATCCCTGTACCTTGCCATCCCCGATCCGCCTTGATCTCTAACTCCATTCGCTGAGCGGGGTTCCAATCATTCCAGGAGTTGTTCGCAATGATTGGCATCGACTTCTCCGGACGGAACCCGAAATCGAAGTCTGCGAGAAACCCATTCCATTCTGCCACGACCATGGGCCACTCCCCTTCCAGCGATGCAGACAGCTTCTGCGATAACGTCATGGAGTAGTCCAATGGCGGCTGGGATGCAACTGCGAAAGCCTCCCGGTAACTGGGATGGTTTGCAAAGAAGTAACAAGCGACCCAGCTCCAGACGTAACGATCCATCCGATTGTTGGAGTCGGTGGAGTAGTTCAAGATCTGTTTCAAGCTCGGCATTTCTTCGCGTGATATCATGTCGCGCAAACGTTTGAAGCGTCCCCACCGCGGGACTTCCGCGGGTGTGTCCGGAACAATCCCCAGCGTCAGGCGTTGCTCGTTCCATCGGTGGGTACCATAAAGTTCAGCCATCCCTTCCATGAACCATGGTGAGCCCGCACCACCGAACGCTCGATACATCGCCCAATGGGTTGCTTCGTGCAAAAACAGATGTCGTCGATAATACAAAGACGGCTGTTCGATCAAAAAGATCATGTCTTGGAGCTGATAACCATCTTCGAATCCAGGTGCCTTATCTGCCAGTTCTGACGCTTCGAAGCGCTTTCGATCACCAATCAGAACAGCCGTTAGCTTCCATGATTCCGTCTCCTCCGGTCGTAGATTCCACCGTTCCGTCCATGTCGCGATCGCTTGCTCCAAGATCTCGGACCATTCGCGAAGGTCATTATCAATGGGTACATCAGTCACCAAGGTCAATCGCCCCTGCTCAAATCGCTTGAAGCCTTCCGGGAGCGATTCGATGGGTGGCTGAGCATGAAGCGTCGAGAGGCTAAAGCACCCCAACAGCAGCAGTGAACAGAGCTGAAAAGTTCGACCCATCATGCAATCCTGCCGATCCCGATGCGATTCTGAAAGCGTTATCGAGACTGAAGTTGTTCTTGTATTTGCAGAGCCAGCTCCACAGCGCCGGCTGCATGTTGCACATCCAGTCGCGGTGCAGGTTGACGGCTGCAAATACTATCCGCCATATCATCGATCTCCATTCGAAAGGCATCGATTTCATCGGCGCTTGGCAGTTCAGGCCGAATCAACTGGCCGTCGTGCGTGATGATCTTCAAGGGCATGGTTTCGGAGCCATCGCTGAACGCAGCAAAGTTGAAGTGCAAGCTCGCTGACTCCAAATGTAGCTCGAAAGCATGTGTAAACGGTCGAGCTGGACCGTCGATGACTCCAGAAGAACTTGCCACGGCGATGTCAGGATCCTGGAAGGAGTAAAGGACATGAACATACTTTGCAACGTTGCCACGCATGCGCCCGACAGCTTCGAAGCTACGAGGCTTGCCGAAGAGAAGCTGGATCCAATGCAGATCGTGAACATGCAGATCCACCAGCGGTCCTCCCACTTTCTCCGGGTCGTAGAAATCGGGAATCCACGTCGGGTCCGAAATGACACGCTTGAAGTAACCACCAACGGGACGCCCGAAACGCCCTGATTGAACGAGTTCGGTTGCGTACGCAAAGGGTCCCATGTAAGGCAGGACATGCGCGACCAAGGCCAAACGTTCAAGTCGTTGTGCCGTATGCTGGACGCGCTGGCAATCGTCGATGGTCAAGGCCAGTGGCTTTTCAATAAAGACATCTTTGTCATGCTCCATCGCGAGGATTGCAGCCGAGGCGTGCAAGTGCGGAGGCAAACAGATATCGATGGCATCAATGTCGGGCGATTTGACCATGGCTTCGAGCGAATCAAAAACCTGAAGATCCTCTACCGAGACCTGTTCGCCGGGAGGTCCGAAGTTCCCTTGGATTCCACGCCAATCCCCCGCTCGCTTCTTGGGATCTTGGCTCGCGAACGCAACCAGCTGGGCCTTGGTCGACCTCCGATAAGCCAGAGAGTGGATCCAGCCCATGAACCCAATACCGATCAATCCAACACGAACCATCGTCGCCCGTCCAACCTCGAATCATTGCATGGTCGAATCCGCAGTCGCTTCATCGAGACCCACTACCGACAGTGGCGTCCAAGATGGATTCTAACCGATTTCGATCGACCACATGCCGACGATTCGTAATCCATTTCGCTGATGCATCCTGAGAGACCGTGACAATAGCCGCAAAGATCGCGCACGAGAACGATTTACGTCAGCGGCGATCGCGATCCCATCACACAGTTTACCCAGGCTGGAGAACGGGGACGATTCAATACCCCCCATATGCAAAACGATCAAGGGATACTGTTGCTTCCACTTGGGAAACGCAGCCAGTTCGCGGAACGCATGCCGACTCGCATCATTGATAACTGGCCAAAAGGCGTGAGTTACCCCTGAGTGGACAGTCTCAAATTCGGATGCAGAACGGTCCGATTCGGGGAGCTCGGTTTCGATCAGCAAGGTACTTCGGCCGGACCGAGCCTGCAGCGTTTGGGCGACTCGGTTTGTCCAAGATTCGTTGGCACCATCCACCAATTCGGTGGCGCGGCCTAGCCCCAATACATAGGGCCGACCTCTCTTCATTTCGCGTAAGACCGGGTCGACAGGAATTTCCGCCGAACACTGCACAAGGGGTTCCATCATGAGGTACGCAATTGAGAAAAGAGTCGCGCGTAGGGATGAATGGATGCCTTGATTGGTGCATCTGCTTGCCCAGAGGATGTTCCCTTCAACTCCGAGACCTCTTCGTCAATCAGGATCATGTCCCGGTCATCGTAGGTCCCTTCCCCTTTTCCATCCTGCAGATAAGCGAAAGAGATTCCTGCACCCTCATTCGTTTGATAGTGGACCGTACCCGAAGAGGATGGCTCGGAAGCCTCCACCAGCATGTCCGTATCATCTTCGATCGAGGAGAAATCGATGCGATTCGAATCGTCTCGCTCGAGCGTCATCGCACTCAGGTTCAAATTCGAAACGAGATCCCTCATCTCGTCTTCAATCTGCTGTTCAATGGCCCCCAGGTCAGAATCCTCGCGGTTGGAGTATGGAACATCGGTGGCATTAGGGTCGCCGAACGGATGAGCGCGATCCAATCGCAAGTCAATGAAATCCTCTGCCTCTTCGATCGAACGCTCCTCAGGGCCTTGTTGCGCTTCCTCGAACGCGAGGGTATCGTGATTAAGATCCCCCAAGGCAATTCCGGAAAGAGATTGGTAGCTATCCAATGTTTGAATGGGAATCCGGAACTCATCGTCAAAGCCATCGGTGAAGCAGGACAGCAAGTTCTCCGTGATCTGCTCGCTGACAGAGGTCGGATTCGGTTCTGTCGCTGGCTGCTCGTAAGCCATTTCAATCGTCGTGTCAGGAGCCGACGGGACAAAGTATTCCGTTTCAGGCAAATCGACCAACGCTCCGAATTCGATCGTGGATCCTTCTTCATCCGAGAAATCATCCACCATCGCATCCGACGGTTCCGAAGTCCTTTCAGGGGAGAACGAGTAATCTTGACTCGGCTCGCTCCACGGATTCGGAAGCTGCTGAAGGATCGACCATGCGTACCCAACAACGGACGCGTTGATCGGTCGCAATTTCTCCTTGGCTCCCAGCAGCAACGCTTGGTCGGCCACCTGATCGATCAGTCTCGGAATTCCGTCCGAAGCTCGATAGATGCCTTCCAAACCGTCCTCGGAAAAGACTTCATCCCACTGCACACCGCAAAGCTCGATCTTGTGCTGGATGTAGCGATCACACTCCTGATGGGACAATGGGGTCAAGTAACAACGCGCGGCCAATCGCTGGTTGAGAGACTCCATATGCGGGTGGGCTAAATGCTCTTCCAACTTCATCGTTCCGCACAACACCAGTCTCAATCGCGGAACTCCATTCCGAACGACATTGGTCAGAATGCGCAACTCCTCCAGGAGCTTGATGGAAAGCGTTTGTGCCTCGTCGACAATCAACACAAGTCCTTCCGACTGATTCTCATCTGATGGTTGCAGGCGTTCCAGAAGATTTAAACGCAGTTCACCTTCGGACCAATCGCGATAGGGCATGCGAAGTTCGTAAAGAAGGCTCTGCAACAGAGCCCGTCGAGTGATGACTTGCGAACTGGCAAGCGTGACGACCTCAAAGTTCTGTGGCACGCTGGCCGCAATGCGAAGACAGCACATGGTCTTGCCTAAGCCTGCCCCACCGAAGATGGCGACAGGGCCTTCGCAGCGCTGAATGGCCCGCGCTACGGTCTGGTATGCCTGTTCGATACTCGAAGCAGGGAAGTATCGCTCCAACGTGGGAACGGTCAAAAAAGGGCGCTGATCGAAGCCGTAAAATGACTCGTACATCCGTGCACGTCCATGTTGAATGCTAGCTCTGCGAGAGTCCGACCGTGGACATCCCCGTTCTCGAGGCATCGGCCACCTGTAGCCGTCAACATTAACCTATCCGTTACATTCGTCAAAGTTTATCAGGCGTGGTACGAGGAGATCGTTGCCAACGGTACAAAGCGTGGAGACTAAAAATCGCCAGAGCGACCCACACGCACACGAATCCGTACCATCGCAAGCGGTCGACCGGTTCACCGTCGACCCAAACCCCCAACACGAACTGGATCGTAGGCCCGACATATTGCAACATTCCCATCACGACCAGCGGTACTTTCTTGGACGATGAGGCGAATAGCAATAACGGTAGTGTCGTTACGGGACCACCCAACGCCAGCAACTCCCACGTCGCCAGTGAATGCTGATAGTTTGGATCCCGGAATAAATAGGCGAGATAACTCAAGGCCAAAGGGGCGAGGATGGCGGTCTCCATGCCCAGTCCCGCAACGGCGGGGAGATGAGTCTTTTTCTTGACCGCACCATAGACGGAAAATGAGGCCGCCAGAGCCAAAG
>JALOQW010000041.1 GCA_025459275.1 Pirellula sp. | reverse complement strand
CACACTGTCCCCTCGTCCGAGGACTTCAACCAAGGCATCGCGATATCGCCAGCCTGATTCGGCCAAGCGTCCCAAGACGATGCTGCCTGTTCGTTCGGCCTTCGCGGCGGCATCGAAACCGTAAATGGTCAGCTGCCCTGCCGCACGGTAACCATCGTGATACGTAGCGCTTACTTTTAACGTCGGTGGCGAAGTGCTGCCGACGGCACCGGACACGTGAATGCGATCGGCTCCGATCGTTCGCAGTTGAATGCCTTGGAATGAGACCGTGACGTCGGGGCTCAGATAGCGCCCCGGATCTCCAATTTCGTAGACGAGTTGCTCTTTAACCGTCTGCTCGTTCACGACGCCGCCGGAACCGCGACCTTTGGTAACGACACAATCTCCTGAGTCGGAGATCTCGGCAATGGGAAAGCCGATATGTTGCGAATCTGGAACATCCATCCAGTCCGTCGCGATCCCTCCAGTTACATGCGTACCGCACTCCAGCAAGTGTCCCGCGACGGTCGCTCCAGCCAGGCGTTGCCAATCGTCGCGCTGCCATCGAAACGCATGCACGCATGCAGCCACAACCATCGAAGGATCCGCAACGCGACCTGTAATCACGATGTCGGCGCCAGCGTCCAACGCATCGACGATTCCCCAACAGCCCATGTACGCATTGGCCGTGATTAGCCGATCTTGGACCTCTTGCAACGCGCGACCGTCATCGAGATTGCGGAACGAATCAAGCGTCTGGCGTCCACTTTGCAGATTTCCTAGAACGTCATCTCCTGTAACGATCGCAATCTTCAAGGATCGGCAACCAGCTTCTTCCAAGGCGCGTTGGCACATGGTGGCGCAGGCACTTGGGTTGAGGCCCCCTGCGTTCGCAATCAGTCGGCATCGGCCCCCTCGGGACCAGTATCCTGCCAGATCGCGAACGACATCCACAAAGTCCCTAGCGTAGCCACGATCTGGATCACGTTGTCGCTGCTTGGCAAGGATCGACATGGAGACTTCGGCCAAGTAATCCATAGTCAAGTAGTCCAGCTCTGGCTCTTGCGCGAGCAACTCTCGCGCTGCCGCAGGCTTGTCCCCCCAAAAGGCATGTGCGTTGCCGACCCGAATCATTTGGCTCACACTTCCCTCGTTTGCCCTTGAGCGTTGACTGGAAAACCGGAATTCGCCAAAAGCAATGCGGCACCTAACCACTGGCGCGTGGCATTGGGAGCAATGATGGCATCAACCCATCCGCGGGCAGCTCCGTATCGAATGTCGGTTTGCTCCTGATACTGTTGGCGGATCGTGTCTCGGAGGACTGTCACTTCTTCTTCGCTCATCGCCTTGCCTGATTTTTCCGCATCGCGAATTCTCAAACTCAACAACGTATCTGCCGCCTGGTTGCCACCCATCACGGCATAACGCGCATTGGGCCACGCAAGAATCAGCGCCGGGTCGTAAGCTCGGCCGCACATAGCGTAATTACCAGCTCCATACGAACTTCCTACGACCACCGTAAACTTCGGCACCGTGGCAACGCTCATGGCTCGCACCAATTGAGCTCCCGACATGATGATCCCCGACTGTTCGGCTTGTTTGCCTACCATGAAGCCTTGAACGTCTTGGAGAAAGATCAATGGCACGCGATTTTGATCGCTGTCGAGAACAAATCGAGCAGCCTTTTCCGCGGCATCGCCGTAGAGAACGCCACCGATTTGGACTTCCCCCTTGGAGGACTGCGATCGTTTGCGCTGATTGGCAACGATGCCGGTTGGGCGACCTTCAATACGCGCGTAACCCGTCACCACCGTTTTGCCATAATCAGGACGAAACTCTTGAAAACTACCAGCATCGATCACGCACCGCAGGACATCACGGATGTCATACTCACGTTGGCCGTCCCCAGGCACAAGATCGAACAGGTCTTCAGCGGGTCGCTCCGGTGCACCTACTTGTTCCGAATGATTTGGGGGAGGCATGAGGCCAACCAACGAGCGGAGCCGCAACAAGCAATCGGCGTCGTTCTTCTCGTGGTAGTCAACGGTACCACTGATTTGAGCGTGCATCGACGCCCCTCCCAATTCTTCGGGGTCGACGGTTTGTCCGATGGCCGCTTTGACGAGGGCAGGGCCTGCGAGGCAAAGTTGGCTTCCTTGAGTCATCAAGATTTTGTCACACAGCACGGGCAAGTAAGCACCCCCAGCGATGCAGTTCCCCATGACTGCGGCAATCTGCGGGATTCCTTCGACAGAGAGAATGGAGTTGTTGCGAAAGATCCTGCCGAAGTCATCTTCGTCTGGAAAAATCTCGTCCTGCATGGGAAGGAAAACGCCCGCCGAATCGACCAGATAGACCAACGGCAAGCGGAGTCGATGGGCGATCTTTTGAGCTCGGATCAGCTTCTTGACCGACTGGGGAAACATCGCTCCCGCTTTGACCGTTGCGTCATTGGCGGCAATCAAGCAAGGGCGTCCTTCGATCCAACCGATCCCGGTGACTACACCGGCAGCAGGAACTTCGCCCCATTCCGAGTACATGCCATAGGCAGCCCACAATCCTAACTCGAGGAACGGACGGTCGCTGTCGAGCAACACGGTCAACCGTTCTCGTACCGGAAGGCGGCCCAGCTTGCGTTGCCGTTCCACCCCCGCGCGTCCTCCTCCTTGAAGCAGTTTCTCTTCCTGGGCTTGGATAGACTGCGTGATCTCTCGTAGTGTCGCCATGGATCCGTGCCTTGTTATCCCCTGAATGAACCGACCTCTAAATACTGGGATAGTGACCGGAAACGACCCAGTGTCCCATCCAATCCGAAAGACGCATGCTTAGCATCCGCTCTCGATCGTTCCACAATTGCATGATGGCGTCGATTTGACGTTGGGGAAGCCGATCATTCGCATTCGCCAGAAACTTTTGAATGAGTAGCGGAAAAGCTTCGGAGCGTCGCCTTCGATGCCCGATGGGATACTCGATTTCCAGGACTTCGTTGGCTGAACCATCTTTGAAGATGACCTCAATACGGTTACCGATCGAACGTTTATCGGCTGCCAAGTAATCGCTAGTGAACCGCGGATCCTCGATCACCACCATCTTGTTTCTGAGGGCATCGATCCGGAGATCTTTAGCGAAGGCTTCTTCGTAGTGTTCCGCTTGAAGCGATCCATGCAGGAGCGCGACGGCAGTGATGTATTGGATGCAGTGATCACGGTCGGCTGGGTTGTGCAGGGGCCCTGTCTTGTCAATGATGCGAACCGCGGACTCTTGCGTATGGATACGAATCGTATCGATCGCATCCCACCGATCCCGCACGCGGGGATGCAGGTGAATCGCAGCCTCCGCTGCGGTCTGTGCGTGGAACTCGGCCGGGAAAGCAACCTTGAAGAGGATGTTCTCCATCGTGTAGCAGTCCAGAGGCTGCGTCAGATCGATCCGTTTGCCGTGCATTAAAACATCTTGAAATCCCCAACGTTGGGCCGACAACGCTGAGGGATAGCCCATCTCGCCCGTCATGCACCACAATGCTAACTGAACCGCACGTCGTGTGGCGTCCCCAGCGGCCCAGCTCTTTCGAGAACCCGTATTCGGAGCATGGCGATAGGTCCGAAGGGCACCGCCATCAATCCATGCGTTGGATAGAGCGTTCGCGATCGTCTTGGCATCCCCTCCCAGCATGCGACACGCGACAGCTGTGGACGCGATTCGAACCAAGAGAACGTGGTCCAGGCCGACTCGATTGAAGCTGTTGCTTAACGCGAGGATGCCTTGAATCTCATACGCTTGGACCGCGGTTCGCAACACAGACTCAACAGTCCAAGTGGAAGGTGCGGATCCAGGAATTGAGTTCGAACGATCGAGATAATCGCCAACCGCGAGAATGGCACCGAAGTTATCGGAGGGATGTCCCCATTCGGCTGCAAGCCAAGTGTCGTTGTAATCCAACCATCGAACGATCGTCCCGATATTGAATGCTGCTTGAACGGGATCCAGCTCCCACGACGTGCCAGGGACCCGAGCGCCATTCGCCAACACGGCCCCCGGCACACAGGGACCGAGCATCTTGGTGCACGCGGGATAGGCAAGAGCCAGCAGTCCACATCCAAGGCTATCAAGCAAACAGTATCGCGCGGTCTCCAAAGCCTCTTCGCTAGGATTCCAGTCTGAATTCGAAACGTAGTCGGCAATGCATTGAAGCACTTCATCAAAGGGTTGCGGAGCCGCCGTGGACGAGATGCCGTAATTCGAACCCATACGTAACGATGCTTCTGCGAGAAAGGGAGAGGGGACGCAGGCAGCGGGGCATTCGCCGCGGACAGTTAATGTAACGAATTAGCAACCAGCGGTGGGAGGCCATGCTCCATAATCTTTTGCTCATCGCTCAGATTCATCCAATCAGAGATCGCTGTCCTGTTCCGGTTCCGCCCAGACGGTGGGTTGACCATTCTCATCGACATCGACATGAATGACATTCGCGCGACAGCAAACAGGGCAGTCTTCCACGTATCGTTGATGGCTTCCCTCCGTCAGATCGAGGGGGATGACAATTTCTTCCCCACACGCATCGCAGACGTAGACCCCTTCTTCGAAGGACGAAGGCCCTGCTCTGCGACGGTCATCCTCCGCATCACCTGATGGCAACGGAGTTTTCGAGTAGAGGATCTGACAGGCCCATTGCAGGACGGCAAGCGTTGAATCATCGGCCAGCCGATGGTCCGTTCCTGTTTCGATGAGGGAATCCAACGGCAAGCGGCTGTTATGAACCAGTTGCAGGCTGTCCTCGAATGGGATGACATCGTCCTTTCGGCTGTGCAAGATCAGGGTGTTGCGAGCGACGCTCGTTGCATCCCCCCATCGTTTCCATGCGGGGCACAGCAGGACCATCGGAATCTCCGCCCTTCGTAGATTCATCGCTAGAGCTCCTCCGCGCGATGATCCAACGATTATCTCTGGAGCGAATGAGTCGAACGCCCTCTGGGCGCTAGCCAATGCAGCGGCAAAGTCATCGTCGTCCAGTTCGGGTTCACAAATCTGGTTTCCATGAGCGGCAAGAGACGTCGGCTTAACTCCACCAACGATGGAATGCCAACCGTGCAGGTAGAGAATTCTCAAAATCGCCATCCATGTTCTGAAAAAGGGTGCTGAGGCTGATACGCTGTTTGCGAACAGCTCGGATGATTGGCTAAGGCGACTTCGTCTTGGTTACATCTTTGGAATCGTTCGATGAAAGCAGAGTTAGCACGAGAGCTTGCTCCATCTCTCCAGGCATGAATCCGAATGGTCCTCGACCGCTCTTGTAGACGACCAGCCCGTCTCGATCGATCACATAAGCGCGAGCTGGCATTCCGCTGTAGAGGTTCCCCACTGCATCATCCATTCCATCAACGAGCAGAGGGATACTAAAGTTCAGTTTCGTTGCGCAGGTGGTGGCCACACTTCGGCGCTCTTCTATACTCTTAGGTTGTGGCAAGCGCACGCCTAATCGAGAATTGGATTCCATGATCCACCCATCTTCCGGATGCGCTTCTCGAACATAGATTGCCATGAAATTCGCTTGATCCCGATAACGCTGAGCGATCGCATCAAACTCTGGATAGATTCTTCGGAATGGCCCGCAGGTAAAGTTGCCAAAGATCAGGACGACTGGCTTCTCTCCTAACTGATCTTGCAAACGCGCTCTGTGCTTTTGGTCTTGCGTAGAAAGCTCGAAATCGATCGCCTTGTCACCAACATCTGGTCCTTCCCAATGGGATCCAATCTCGCTGGAAAAAAAACCGCGAACCAAGCTCTCCTTGCTGGGTTCATCTCCTGGACTATAGGCCCCGCGACTTCGGCCTAGGGGCAATGCGCGGCGGAACGAATCGATGCTGATCGAGTCCTCTTCCCCTCTCAGCTTATCGAAGAAAGCGAGGATCTCCTCTTTGCTGACTTGAGCATCCATACTCTTGTCGATGCTTCGGAATACCGAGTTGGCGATGCTCACTTCGCGAAGATAAGAGCTGGCCATCGACCAATCGAAGTCACTCGCTTGCAGCATTTCATCGTTGTTTCTATCCAATCGCGAGAACAGGACCGAGTCTCCTTGAAATTCGCTCTTGGTGATGGCCGCGTCCGTATCGATTGCATGCTGAGTCGCAATCCAATCCCAGTCTCGAGCCTTTTGTGCTGGTCGAAACCAACCTTTTCCTGGCTCCATCGCTTCACCTCGGAGAATTCCACCGAGCATGCGAATGGCCTCCGGTACCTCACCCGCGAACATGCCTTCCAATCGTTCGGCAATCGCCGAGCATGCATCGTCGTTTTGAATCGACTCGAGGCATTCTTGTTCGAGCGCTTTCATGTCCAACGATGAAAGTGGAGATGTCGAACGAATTTGTGCCAAGCAGGGATTCGCGAATGCGACTAGCAGCGATGTGACGACCATTACCGCAAACGGGAGCAAAGTAGCTCCCCTACGCCATGGGCTATTCAGAGAAGACATTCTCGGACTCCAATTGAAGTTGAAACGCGTCGGACACTTTCGTCATGAACTGACATCGGCATGTCCACCAAATCAAGTCTAGCGCTCGGACTTCTCCAAACAAGTCAAGGATCGATTGTCGATCTTGACCGTTCAGCAAGGTAGGAAATTCCGTTAGCTTTTTGGCGAAAGCAAATGCAGTACGTTCTTCTGGGCTGAATCGGGACCAATCGCCGGATTCCAGAGCCTGGGTCCGTCGGGCAATCGCACCTTGGGACAGCCCCCCGACCTCCATAAGCATTTCGCAGTGCCCCATACAGTAGTAACACTTGAGACTACGAGTCACAACCCAAAAGACGCTTTCCTCAAAGACCCGATTTTGGTGGGCTTCTTGTTCGAATACGCGAAGGCACTTGATCCACGCTGGGCCCAGTATGGGTTGATACCCAACCACGGCACGACTCCAACGAATTCTCAACGGTCTTCGATATAGATCGGAGGGAATTTTAGGAACGACCGTATCCCAGTCCGGAACCGGAATCCTCGCCGTACGAGTCTTTTGAGCCCAAAGACTCCTCTGCATTCCGGCCACATCCGCGTCTTCCCACACCAGCGGAGCTGGGACTGCTGCGTTCGATTCTAGCTTGTCCGAGTTGGATGCCACACTTTCAAGCATCGCCGCCGAATCCGTCCGCATCGCTGACGGAGTGTTTGCGCCGTTTTTCGTTGAATCCGCAAACTGAATCTCTAATGGTGGTGAGGACGCATCGCTTCGATCTGAGATACCCAGTGCCCAATGAAGTCGATCTTGAAAACAGCCATGAGCGATTTGAAGAACCAAGCCCATCATGGCTTCGTTGCCAACCTCCATACGCAAAGTCTCGACTTGCTCGTCGGTCAACAAACTCCCGCGATCTGCTAGTTGCCACGCAAAACGGTAGACTTTGGACTCCAGTTCCTACAATCCATCCGGACCCTTTTCAAGCGACTCGAGCAGTGCTTCTTTGCCGCAACGCTTCAAATCCTCTCTAGCGGACTGAAGGCCGTACGCGCAGCGATGAAAACGTGCAACTGCATAGCGAGCGACGTAGGACAAATAGTTCCATTCCCTTCGTGATTCGTCTGGGTTGCCATCGGCAAGGAGAAAAATGGGCTGGGTGCGATACTTATACTCGAGCTCGAGCATCGCAGCGGTCGTGTACGGTAGCGACGGGGCCAGAATCTTTGCCCAGGTCGGTATTGGCTTTCCACTCCCCAAAGTCGCGTGCGGCAACTTGGACCATGCGTATTCAAGCGTTGGTTCCGACGGCCACGTGGTTGAAAGACAGACGATGGTAGTCAGAACCCAGATTGTCGAAAGATACATGATCGCTCTGCTGGGATAGAAGATTGAAACTTAATCCAAGGCAGTCAACGACGCGACAATGCCTTGTTCAGATGCCCTAGGCATCATCGCGAAAATGCGGTTCTCTTCCAGTGTACGTTACCGAACTCGACAAGTCACTCGTTCTGGCAGCGACTCGTCCTGTGACCAACCTGTCTGCTATTCTGAAAGGTTCTTGATTTCGCCAGTGGTTCGATTCCGTACGATCCAACGCGTGGAACCGTCGGGGAGGACTTCGCGTTTAATCACCTCGTGGTCCGAATCCAACATGGCCGGTCCGGATTCGATCGTTGTTTCGGATTCCCCTCTCCATTGTTCCAGCTCGATCGCTTCCCAACGTTTCGATTGCATCGAGCGGTACGATGCATCGACAATGGCATTCACGATATAGCCGTCGTAAAAACTCTCTCGGGGTGGTGTTCCTCGCTCGTATGCATTGAGCATGTCTTCAAACATATCGGTGTATCCGAGCGCCGTCGCTTCGTCGCCGACAGGGAAGAGCCATCCTGTATTGCTTTCCGATTTCTCCGCAACGTAATGGTTGCTACCCGTAGCGGTAAACACCTCAATGCCCGTTCGAAGCCAGTGGTTCAACCAGATCGTTCCTTCGGTGCCAGAGATTTCATCGCGCAGATCCATGCCACCTCGAAACGTCCAACTCACTTCGAATTGGCCAATGGCCCCGTTCTCGTATCGCACCAGACCGATCGCGTGGTCTTCGCTGTCGATCGGATGAACTTGGGTAGCACCCCAGCAGACGACTTCCAGCGGACGGACATGTTTTCCGATGAAGTTGCGAGCGATTTCGATGCAATGGCAACCCATATCGACGACAGCACCGCCACCCGCCATCGCTCGATCCCAGAACCAGGCGCTATGAGGTCCTGGATGCGTTTCACGAGAACGGACCCAGAGAATCTTGCCTAAGGCTCCGGCGCGAACGGTGTCGAGGGCTTTCAGCGTCTTCGGCGGATAGACCAAGTCCTCCAGGTAACCGTGAAAGACGTTGGCCTGTTCGACCGCTTGCAACATGCGCCATGCTTCGGCGGCGTTGCGTCCGAGAGGCTTGGTACACAGGACCCCTTTTCCTGCTTTGGCGCTCGCGACGACCGCTTCCTCATGCATGTGGTTGGGCACCGCTACGACCACCAGCTCCACATCAGGATGACGGATCGCATCCAGCATGGACGTCGTTGTCATCGGGATGCCCCACTTCGATGCCAACGCTTCGGCACGCGTTTCCGTTCGGGAATAAACGACTTGGATAGAATCGCGACTTCGGCCACCCATCAATGCTTGCGCATAAAACTGGCCAATCAATCCAGAGCCGAGAAGTGCTATTTTGACCATGGTGGGTTACTCAAAGACAATACCGTTCATTGTGCGGGTTGAATCAAACGACTTCGGACTCGTTCATCGGACCAAAGTTCGAGTGCCGAGTAATTGGGATGACGGCCGTTGGTGATGAACGGATCGTTGTGCCGAGTGTTATAGCAGCAAATCAACGACCAACGGGGGTGTTCGCTTGTGTTGCGACTCGAGCAATGCAGTAGATTGCCGTGAAAGAAGAGTGCGTCTCCCGGCTCCATTTCGCAGTAAATGAGCTCATGACGCTTCATGGCTTCGGCAACACGCACCGGATCCGCACCCTTTTGATCGCCAGTCGCTGCATGATCAATGCGTCCTATTCGGTGGGAACCGCGTAGCACTTGAAGGCAGCCGTTTTCTTGCGTTGCTCGATCCACCGCGATCAAGCAACTGGCCATGTCCGGGTACAAGCAACCGTTCGCGTACCAGTAACCGTAGTCTTGATGCCATTCCCACGCACCCCCGACCCGCGGTTCCTTGAGCATCATTTTATGATGGTAATGGTAGACTTCATCGCCGAGCAAATGGCTCATGGTCCCTGCCACTCGCTGCGACCGAACGATGGCAGTGTAGGGAGAGGCATCATCCAGATCGTTTCGAACGGCGAGCCGAGATTCCCCCCCTTCTGCATCGCGCCGCACGTAGGCTTCGGTGGCTAGTTGGCGATCCGATCGGGCGTATGTCAACAACGCTTGCATTTCGCCAGCATCGAAGAGGGAGCGAATCAGGATATAGCCATCGCGATCGAAAGATTGCTTTGCGAAATCGGAGTGAATCGTCATGGGACCACTTTTCACGCTGTGGAGAGAACCAAGTTATCGAGGGGGCAAGCCACTCCTTTATCCTATGCGAATCGGCCCGTTTCTGCTATTTACCCAAACTGCCCCGTTGTGATAGGGTGTTCATTGACCCACGGTGGAGCATTGGATCGCTCGCCGGACGCAGAATGATTTGGAGAGGGAGGAGCCCTGACGATGCATTTGGTCCGATTGGATATCGACAAGAAAAATTCGGCTTCACAGTATCAAGTAGGCCCGCTGGGTGGAGGGCTGAACGCCGTATACTCTCCCCTTGCATCGGCGAATTCGATACTCTCGAAATTCGTCCGAAACGTTCTGTTTCACGGCCAGTCTTTTACGGAATTAGAGGACTCCGAGTTCGAGGCCATCGATGGTTCGATGACTTGGGTCGATGCGTCAGGCCATTTGCGAATGATTGCCTGTTCCGGGGGAGCACCGATCATTCCTTCCCGATTCGTCCATTCGCCGCTGCATCCCTCCGATCGCCCCATTTATCAAGATGACGTAGACCGCATTCGCGGAATTGGAAACTTGTTTTGGGAAGGAGACGAAGAAGATGGTCGCTGGGACGACATGCGAAGCGACATCCTGGCGCTGATCTTCTGCACTCCCTTAGGGCAAGTATCGCCCGAGAAACTGTGGTGGGCCGCCAGTCGACTCGGTGTCCATGCCACAGCAAGAACACAACCGGACGAAGGCTACCAGCATCTGAAGGATGAAGAACGGCAATTGCTCGACCGACTTCGCGATGGTGAAAGCGTTGATCATGATCGTACTTGGTGGACCATCGAACGCGAGCGACTGTTGGCGGAACTGACTCATATCGCTCGGCAACAATCGCAAGCAGCGGCATCGCATCCCCCTCAAGCAGCCTGGGACGATTCCCAGCTGCGTCAACAATTAGCTCATGCCGAAGAAATGATCCGACGCTGGGATCGGCGTTCGCAGTGGCATCGACGGCTCGCCGAAGTGCAATCGCATTTGAAGACACGGTCCCCATACCGACGCTCCGCCGAAGGTTCCTTGATCCCTATAGCAGAAAAGTATCTGAAGGAATTGACTGCGGGTGCTGTTCGGCAACTCCCCCCCTGGGCGATCGAAGCCTCCTACCTGGCAACCGATGCCGGCGAGTCGCACGTCGATGCCCGACACTCTATTGCGAATCGGGACATGGCGAGCTCATGGATGGCCACCCCTTGGATGGAACGCGAAGTTCCATCGGCGACGACACGTCAACGTCGATTGGTCGATCTCGCCATTCGACTGGCCATTGCAACGACGGCATCGCCACGCATCGGCCGCATCCCGATGGTCCTTGAACATTCGCTCGAAGGTTTCCGTGGGGAGCCTCTTGAGCAGTTATTGCATGTGCTGGCTGGCGTCGCTCGCGATGGTCGCCAAATCCTCCTCGCTACTCAAGACGAGTTTATTGCGAGGCGCTGTGTGGCCCATGGTGGCTCGGTAGCAAGAGTCCATGAAAACCTACGCTATGCCAAGCCGCAGTACGTGATCGATAGCGATACCGACTTGGGGCTTCACCCCGTGCTGGATCGCGCTCCGGTCGTACAGTACGGTGCTGAGACAACGCTGGATCGCTCCAGCCCGTTGAACGACATCAACCGCCAATTGGCAGGCATCGCCGAGGAAAATCAACAAGATGCCTGGTGGCACCCTGTTCCAGCCGCTCCGAAGACTTCGGCGCAGCCACTTGTTTATACGATGAACGGCAAGAAGTATTTTCTGTCGTTGGAGAGCCCGATTGAACATGTTCCTGGGGTTTCTACAGACGTTGCCGATCGGTTTCGAAGTATTGGGATTCACCGAGCTGTCGACTTGATGGAATCGGATGCTTCCAATGCAGCGGCGGTTGCGATTTGGGATCTGCCGACACTGCGACGAGTGCGCAGCATCGTGGACTTGATGTGTCGCACGCCGCAGATGCGTCCATTCGACGCGAAGGTATTGGTGGCTTGCGGAATCGATTCGGCCCGAACTTTGCGCGGCGTCCAAGCCCAGGAATTAGCTCGACGGGTGGACCGGTTCCTTTCGAGCGAATCGGGGCGACTCCTTTGGCGGACCGGAAGCGATAGCGAACGGGCTCGATTGCGACATTGGCTCGACACGACCTTGGCCGCATCCCCGAGCCAGGTTTCGAAGGAGGATTATGCCGTACTCCGTTCGCAAAAGAAGAAGAGGAAAGTATCGAAGCTACGACGTCGACCCGTCGAGCAGCATATCGTAGCGCCCGTTGTCGAACGACGCTTCCATTTGGAGCTTGCCAGTCCCGTGGTCGATGCTCCAAGCATTGGAACGCGGATGGCGGAACGACTGGCAGCCGTCAACGTCATTACCGTAGGGGACTTGATCGCTGCGGAAGCTAAGGACATTGCGACGGCCCTCGCCGACAAGAACGTCTCTGCTCAGGTGGTTGCCGAATGGCAACAACAAACCATGTTGGTTTGCCGCATTCCGAACCTGCGTGGTCAAGACGCACAATTGTTGGTTGCGGCCGGCTATTCGACCGCGGAACTGGTCGCGGCCGCAGACCCGGAATCGCTTTACGAAGCGGTGACCAAGGTGGCCCAGTCCCGTCTAGGACAGCGTTTCTTGCGAGGAGGCAATCCTCCGGATGCTGCTCGAACCGCGCAGTGGATCCTTTGGGCCCAGAAGTGCCGCGGTGTTCGAGCCGCCTGAGACCGCGATCGATCATCACTGAACGTCGACAAGTCCGATCTTGACTGCGTAGCGAACGATGTCGGCCGTGGATTGCAGACCCAGTTGCTTCATGATGATGGCTTTGTGGCCTTCGACGGTTCGAAAGGAGATTCCCAGAAGATCGGCGATTTCCTTAGCCGTTTTGCCTTCGGCAACGAGCGTGAGCACTTGTCGCTGCCGGTGAGTCAGGTCCTGCATTTCGTCGGTTCCACTAGAGCCTGCGGCGAGCGACAGATCCTCTTGCATATCAGGAGGAACGTACCGCAGGCCTTGAAGAACCATGGATAGGGCCATCAACAATTCGTGGCTCGGGCTGGACTTCCGAAGGAAACCATCTGCGCCCAATTGGAATGCTCGCGCTGCATACTGTGTGTCTTGATGCATGGTCAGAATCAAGACCCGTGACCGGGAGTTCTTGCGACGCAATTCCTCTAAAACAGCGAGCCCACCAAGTTCGGGCATGGAAACATCCAAGACGATTACATCGGGTTGCAACGCTTCCGCCATTTCCAAGACCTGTCTGCCATTGCGAGCAATATCTAGCACGGCATATTCGGACTCCAGAAGTTTCCGGAGAGCTTCCGCGACGAGGCTGTGATCATCCGCAATCAAAACACTGGGCGCATTGATCATCGCTCATCCCCCATCTGGATTCTAAAGGACACGACAGTACCGTGATCTGCATAGCTTTCCGCTCTTGAAGGTTCGCTTCGCGATGCGATCTCCAATATTCCGCCAGCAAGACGGGCACGTTCTTGCATGGTATGTAGTCCGATTCCGTTCTGGGAGTGACGTTGGGAGGCATCGAAGCCGCATCCGAAATCTTCGATGCGCAATTCTACTCCTTCCGCGTCCGTTGCTAAGCGAAGATTCACTCGCGAACTTCCGGAATGCTGAATCGCGTTTCTCAACGCTTCTTGGGCGATGCGATACACACACAGTTCTACGTTGGGTGATAGCCTCGGTAAATTCAATGGGCGAAAGAACTGGATATCGAGTTTCGAGTGCTCCTTCAATCGTTTGACTTCAACCTCCAAGGCTTGGACGAGGCCAAGATCCTCGAGCACCGCCGGATGGATATCCCGAGAAAGGTCGCGGACATCATCGGAAATGGACCGAATCTCATTGCAAATAGAGGTCAGGTTTAGGGCAGAGTTGGGTGCGTTTTGAAGCGAGCGTTCCATCCATTGTGTCTCGAGTGAAAGCGCGACCAGCCTCTGAGCGATCCCGTCATGCATTTCTCGTGCGATACGCCGTCGCTCGTCTTCCTGGGCGGTTAGGACTTTTCCTGCCAGTTCAACAGCCTCATTTCGGCTCGATTGAAGTTGCGCCTCGATCTTGATCCGACGCCATCTCGACCAAAGCAGACCTGAAATCATCGCGGTCTGCAAGACAATCAACGAAACCGACCCAAGGATCAGATAACGATACTGTTCGAAGAGACTCTTTTCCCGATAGTGAACCGTGGTACCAACCGGAAGTGAGTTCTCCTGAATCTTCCAGCGGCTCAATTGCTTCCAATCCACTTCGAGCACAGGAGCAGGCAGCTCCACGAATCCGATGTCTACCGGTTTATCTCCATCGAGGATGCGAGCTGCGATCCTGCCTGCTCCGATACCTTGATTCCTGGCGGACTCCATGCAACCTCCTACGACTCCCGTTCCCAGCATGGTGTCGTAGAGCGCGAAGACGGGGACACTGGATGCGGCAGCCAACTCCCTTGCAATGTCGCGAGGTACATTGGGTATCTCACCGCTTTGGCCTCGCAAATAGCTATTGAATAGCAGCACAGTTCCCTCTTGAAGTTGCGAGGCCGTCCTGTACATCTCTTCCCTTGGGATACCGCTCCAATACTCAACGTCTGGGTGAGGCAATGCGTGAAGGTCGTCGGCGATGAGTCTTTCAAACTGTCGGTCGATTTGGGCGTTGCCGCTGACTACGATGACCTTTTGTGTATCGGGCAGAACCTTCATGATCGCTTCTACCGTCTGCGGGGCTCGCAATCGGTAAATGACCCCCGCCACGCGTTCGTTCCCGAGGAATGGGGCCACGGTTTCTTGGAGTACCGAACAGAAGACCAACGGAATGCCCGGAAACCAATCTCGATGCGCGAACTCACCAGCAACCCCGTCGTGCACGACGATCACCAAATCAGGTTTCGCTTCTTCGTACTTCTCTTCCAAAAGTCTAAGCAGATCGGTCCTGGCGATCGGGTCTTGGACGCGGTGAAAATCAAGGTACTCATTTTCCCAGGTGATGTTGCGCGACTGAAGTGTGCCGACTCCTTCGCGAAGTCCGCTGTCCCACTGATCGTTAATCGGGATCGATCGCCTGTGACTGTACAGAACGACGATACGGTAGATCTTGTCTTCAGCCCAGGCAGCGTTTGCTGAGGGCAGGAAGGGAATCATCATTAGGATTCGAAAGAAGACTCCTGGAAAATGTCTGGGAAAACGCATTGCCTCGCCACAAAATTCCATCTCGAGTAGACTATTCTGCATCCGGATCGCCGGTAGAGGGAATCGATAGGGGTTTCTCCACGGCGTCATCATCTTCCAATACTATCCGCAAGGAATGGCTTGATGCGATTCAACATTCAAAAAAGTCTCCAATCCTTGACTTTATGGTCAGCATGCTTTGTCTCGTTGGCGGGATATGGAGTTTCATCTCGTGCCGATGAAGGCATGTGGCTGTTCAACGCTCTCCCCAAGGCCCAATTGGCCAAGAACCACCAGTTCGAGCCGACCCAAGCATGGTTGGATCACGTCATGTTGTCGAGTGTTCGATTCAACACCGGTGGCTCCGCCTCGTTCGTCTCATCGAACGGATTGGTCCTGACCAACCATCACGTTGCGTCCGATACGCTGTTCAAGCTTTCGACTGCTGAGAAGAACTACAACGAAAATGGGTTTCTCGCCACAACACTTGAAGAAGAAATCCCTGCTCCCGATCTGGAGCTGAACCAGCTCATCAGTATCGAAGACGTCACAGACCGAGTGAACGCAGCCGTCAAGGAGAGCATGAGCCCTCAAGATGCGAACAAGGCGCGTCAGGCAGCGATGGCAGAGATCGAGAAACGATCACTCGATGAGACGGGATTGCGAAGCGATGTAGTGACCCTTTATGGTGGTGGACGTTATCATTTGTATCGCTACAAGAAGTACACCGACGTGCGATTGGTCTGGGCGCCTGAGGCGGCATCCGCCTTCTTCGGAGGTGATGCTGATAACTTCGAATATCCTCGTTACTGTCTTGATGTGACCCTGTTCCGGGTCTATGAAGATGGTAAGCCAGCCAAGATTGAGCATTTCCTGAAAATGGATCCCAATGGTGCCAAGGAAGGGGATGTGGTCTTCGTTTCCGGAAACCCAGGTCGAACCCGACGCATTCTGACTTCGGACGCGGTTGAGTATCAACGCGACTTTGCCCTTCCGCGAACGATGAATCTCCTTCGTCGCAAGGAAGTGTTGCTGCAGCAATATGGA
>JALOQW010000331.1 GCA_025459275.1 Pirellula sp. | reverse complement strand
GTCCAGCCAGCGATGCATCTTCCATCGATGAAGCCGGATCGGTCGATAGCGAGGTCATCCCCGTCTCCTCCACTCGACCTCCGACATCTCCGATTACAGCATGATCACCGCATGGCCGGATCGATTCGGCTTACACTGCAGCGCCTAACTGCAATGCAAGGACTTGACATTCCCGCTTAGCGAATTCGACATCGAGCATTGCGACATCGATTTTGTGATCCGCAGGACCAGACGCGGCTGTATCGATGGATAACTGAGCCATCCTCCATCGGCGATCGAATGGAGATTGACTCCATCGAACGACTTGAATCTTATTCAAGAACGTTATCGAAAACTTTCGCGTAAGTGTACCGCTTCGAAATCCAAGCAAGGATTCGGTACGAAAGTAGCGATGGGATCGGGCTTTGCGTATCGCGCGCCAAATCAAGATCGGAAGCAGGGCGACTGCGAGCAAGCCACCCCATGGAAACCACACGACCAGACCGACAGCGATGAGGAGCACATCGAGTACGATTGATATCTGAATCATTCGAGACGCAGCGCCGGGCGATAGTCCGTGCCATGGAAATTTCGCTTCATCCCATGCATGATCCGGACGGATGAGAGTCAACACCTCCGCCACGCGATCGATTCGAATCACCGGTATGAACCATCGGCGTCCCACTGTTTGCGATGCGTCTTCACCGCCGCTTCCTCCACCTCCCGCTGTTTCGACACGGATGGTTGCATAGCCCAACTGACGCAGCATCCATGTGTTCTGAATACTGATGAATTGAATACGTTCCACAGGTACCGTCGCTGAAATCCTCGTGAACAGGCCGCAAGAAATCCTGAGATCTCCTCCGTGTTTGGTCATTCGGTATCCGTAGAAACGCAAAACGAACCAGACCGCCGACAACAATCGAACAATAATCACGCCACCAAGGATGGCCGCTGCGATCAGTAGAAGCCAACGCTGCGGATTCCAGTCAAACACTTGCCATAGTGAGGAACTCCGCCATTTCCCCCCTTGAATGGCATTCAGTTCATACAGCGCTCCGATCGCGATGGAGACCAGCACCAACCCTTGATTGCTGCACAACCCCGCAACGACCAGGTCCTTGGCTGGAATAGAGTAAATCATTGGGCTCTCATCGGTGACCTCCAACGAAGGAGAATCCGCCTTGTACTCCGGTGCATGCATTTGTTCGGAAATGGGCGGCGGCGCATTTGTTCCGAAGATACCTTTGCGTAGCGAGTCAACTTGATCGAACGATAAGACTCGCAGTATTGCTTCCGGTTCGGTACCGGACGCGGTCTCGATTTTGACTTCCGCGACCTTCATGGCTCGATGAAGCAGATTTTGGACCATGTCCACGTTCTGAATCCGAGGCAAAGGGATTCGCCGAACACTTCGAAAGATCCATCCTCGCTGAACGATCAATTCGGATTCGGTAATCTCGTAGCGTAGCGTGAGGTAAGAAATCGTCGAAATGATGGCTTGAACGAGGAACAGACTCGCAGCAACGATTATCCCGATCCGACTCCCACTCGCAGCACCGAGAAGTGCGACCGCCGCTGGAAAGAGAAATCGCCGTATACCTGACACAAACTCGAAAATGAGCGAGGTCGGATGGAGACGTTGTCGCGTACCCGTCATCACTTCGGATTCGGTCATGTCACAGCCCCTGCAATGGTTGCCGACTGGCTTCCATCAATCGGTCACGTATATGCTGGGCGGTTTCAAGGGACAGCCCCTCCAACTCCACTTCTGCGTTCTCAGTCCCGGCCGTAAAGATCGCAAGTTTGGCCAGCCCATAAGCTCTGAGCACTGGCCCCTGCTGCAAATCGGTGTGTTGGATTCGCGACTTGGGGATGACGATCACGTGCTGCCACCAAACCCCTTTTCGGATTTCAATCCCTCGGTCACTGAGCATCCAGCCCGCCGCATCGTGGCTGCGGGGGAGATAGATCTCAATCAGCCACAACAAGGCCCCGGCAAGAATCCAGGTTCCCATAACACAGCCGAACAGGATCCAGGTTCGGCCTAACGACCAATACAGGATTGCGTTGACTGGGACCATGATGCCGAGCAATACCCAGAATAGAATCCAACTGGTTCGCCGCTCCATCGCCAAATAATTCGGATGCAGGTGCGACCAAGTCGTCCAATTCGGCTCAGCAGCCTGACTCTCAAGCGGGAGCCCCTCCATCGCGACAGCAGGCGACCCAACCACAAGCAACCCAGGCTCTGGCAACCCAGGCTCTGGCACTTCAGATCCTGGGACTGCAGATTCCGGCAAGCACGGCTCAGGTGGTTCGATGGCGGTTGGGCTGTCGTCAGGGGTACTCATGGAAGCCTAGGCATGAATTCGTACACTTTATGGCGCAGCAACAAAAAAACGGAGGGAACGAAACGTATCGCCCGTACTTCGACCCACGGCCTCGTTTCTTGATCTTAGCTCCGAAGCTTTTTCCGAAGAAACAGTTTACTCGCCAAGGGGAACGCGATAGGCATGCAGCCGAACACCGCCAGGCAACGGGCAGGAAAATCTCCCCACCAGGACCACCAACCGACCCGTCCGTCAGGAACCGGCTCGGCAAGGATCCAACCTGATTGCAATCGATCCAGTTTTTGGACGACTCGACCGTTCCCATCAATCCATGCGGACAGCCCCGTATTCGCGGCAACCAGCATTGGCGTGCGATTTTCTACAGCCGTTACGATGGCGCTATTCAAATGGTGATCGAGTGCACTGGATCCCCGAAACCATCCATCATTGGACAGGTTCACTAAGACGTCGGGGGCCTCGCCAATCCCAGTCAAATACCTGATCTGTCTTTGAATCAGATGAGGCACCATGTCCTCAAAACAGATGCTCGGCGCGATTCGACGACCATTCTCCAGACTCCACGCTTTGGGTGACTCTCCCTCCGAGAGTTTCCCCAAGCCAATCATTTTCAAAACTTCAGGAAACCAGGAGAGGATTGGGATGTACTCTCCAAACATGACGAGGTGTTGTTTGGCATAGAAGTCAACACTCGAGGCGACGTCATTGTCGACCCAAAGAGCTGCGTTGTAGCGATTGAATCGGCCGTTGCGAATCGCGATCACATCGGTCCCTACCAGGAAATGGGGATGTGGATTTTCCGTTGCCAGGATCTCATGCAGTCGGCTCAGTTTCTTCGCATGCGCATTCTGAAGATTGCTGAACGCCGACTCCAACTCCTCGCGGTCCAAACCGAGCTCTTCTGGAACAATGGGACCTTGATCCCATAGCATGTAAGGCCCAACCCCTCCAAAGATGCTCTCGGGCCACAGCACAACGTCGATAGATGCGGGGTCAGAAATGCTTGCCACAGCACGCTGCGTTGTCTGCCAATATTCGATCCAACCTTGATTTAGTAAGTCTTGGGTCGCATCGAATTGGGTGGGCATATTCCCCTGCACGAGCAAGAAACGACCAATGGGTTTGATCGGTTGCAGGTCATCCAAGTAAGCATCACGTCGGCGCAACCCGAGAAAGCTGGTTGTCAACCACGCCATGACGATCATGGCAATCGCATCGCGGAAGACTCGTTCCCAAAGGTTCGGTCGTCCGTCCTCGCGAAGTGACTTAACAAATCCAACGATCCAGGCCATGGACAGCGTCATCAAGAATCCGACTCCATAACCACCGAAATGGGAAGCGATTTGCAAAATGGGAGTCCATGGCGTCTGCGAATGGACCAACATGCAACCCGCAAAACCAGTAGCTACGTGAGCCCGAAGTACCTCGCAGGTGGTCCAGCCCACGGCGCACGCCAGTGGCATGGGCAATCGCATGCGAGCCGCCAAGGATCGGGACAACACAATCGATAACGGAAAGTAAATCGCCAAGTAAAGCGACAAGGCGATCCAGCCCGCAGTCAATGGCCAATAGGCCAAGCGTATGCCGTGAAGCAGCGCCAACCACACTACGCTGGCGACTCCCCAAGCCCACCAGCCTTCGCGTTTGGTCCAGGAAGGACCGTGCATCACAAGAACGGCGAACATCAGTGCACTCACCCAGCCCGCGACGGGCCAATTCAAGGGTGGCTGACCTGCCCAGTACGCCGCTCCCCACGCTGCGTACAGGCCAAGCCGCCACCGCGCCTGGGAACCCGTATCTTGCTTGTGGTTCGTTGAGCGAACCTGCTTTCTCTCCCCTGCCAATCCAAGCCCCCGATCGTTATGTGCGTTTGAACATCTTGTCGAGTTGCTCGCGAGAGAAAAACAATGCCGTGGGACGGCCGTGCGGGCAATGATGGGTGTCGCGATAACAATGCCGTTGCTCCAACAACGACGCAATCTCATGCGAAGAAAGGCGATCACCCGCCTTGATGGCCGCTTTGCATGCCATCATGTTCATGATGTCATCCAACAAGTCGCGCGCGTTGACTTGCTTGCCCCCCTGCATTAAAGACTCCAATATCTGCTTTAACATTTCTGCCGGTGCCATCTTGGACATCATCGATGGATACGACGTGAGCAATACCGTGTCACCACCAAAAGGCTCGATGTCAATGCCGATCTCCGCGAGCATTTCTTTGGCCTCCAATGCCACCGCAGCCTCGCCTGCTGTCAGATGAACGGTCTCGGGTACCAATAGCTTCTGTCGCTCGAACGATTTCGATAGCACCTTGTCCTTGATCTGCTCGTACAAAATCCTTTCGTGAAGCGCATGCTGGTCGATAATCACCAGCCCGTCCTCGTCTTCGGTGATCAAATATCGCTGATGGATTTGGAAGCCCTTCGCGTTGGCATGCCCCAACAATGGATCCGAAGCAGGTGGAGTAACCGCACTCGGTGACGAAGCACCTGCTAAGGCGGTTGGCGACGAGGACGGATCGACAAACGGATCTGTACGACCGCCAAAATTCGGGAAAGGCCGAAAGTCAGGGACTCCCCGTGGATCGACCGGATCGAAGTGAATGTCCTTGGCCGAAGGTAGCGTATGACTCTGCTGCCGAGCCCATGTCATCAACTCAGTCCCCGCAGGTGCATTCCCAACGGAGGCATACGAAGATGGAGCACCTACGGTAGCCAAGGCCGATGAGTCGCGATCGGGCGATGTCCCTTTCGCCACCAGATCGGTGGTCAAGAACTTGTGCCTCAACGTGTTCAGAAGCCGACTGTAGATGGCTCCACTGTCCGCGAATCGCACCTCCACCTTCGTCGGATGGACATTGACATCGACCACCTTCGGATCCAATTCGAGTTGCAGAAAACAAACGGGCAACCGCCCCACCATCAGAAGACCGCGGTAGGCTTCTCCCAGTGCATGTTGCAACGCGCGATCTCGAATGTAGCGGCCATTCAAGAACAAGTATTGCAATCGATTGTTGGTTCGAGACACACTCGGATCGGTTACATACCCACGGATGCGTACGTGATCATCCGCGTGCTCG
>JALOQW010000040.1 GCA_025459275.1 Pirellula sp. | reverse complement strand
CGGTCGCGCGATGGGGAACAGCGTTTTGCAAAGCGGTACCTCCATCGGAGCGATCGCGACGCCGCTCGTGATGCTGGCCGTATTGACTGACGATGTGGGAAGTTGGCGAATCGGTTTTCAGGGGATTGCGATAGCGGGGCTGCTGTGGATTGCTCTCTGGTTGTTTGTGGTTCGGGCCAAAGACTTTCGGTCTTCAGACCCCGATTCAGCCCAGCCCAATTCGGCTACTTCCAGGCCACAACCTTCTCAAACGTCGTTTTGGCAAGATCTGCTTTCGCGTCGATTCGTGCTGATGTTGGTCACCGTGGTTGCCATCAATATCATGTGGCAGTTACTGAGAGCTTGGCTCCCCAAAATCATGCAGGAGCATTACGGCTACGGTGAGAGCCAAACGCTCATCTTTAATTCCGTGTGGTATGCGGTCACCGATATCGGTTGTTTTGGTGTGGGTTTGGTCACGTTCTGGCTAGGGACCCAAGGTTGGTCCATCAAAGGCTCCAGATTGACCGTCATGGCATACTGTGCGATGGGGGTTTCATCCTTGATCGCCGTCCCCTGGCTCGAAGGTGGACCGATGCTCCTGGGTATCTTGCTCCTGGCCGGCGCTGGTGCCCTGGGAATGTTTCCGTTGTACTATTCCTTTTCTCAAGACGTATCGCGGGAGCATCTGGGCAAGGTAGTGTCGCTGGCCACACCCATTGCATGGATCGCCTCCTCCATGGCACAAAGCGAATTCGGACGATTAGCCGACGAAACTGGACGATTCGACATCGGATTGATGTTGGTAGGAACATTGCCAATTATCCCGCTGATTGCACTTTGGATTTTCTGGCCTTCTGATTCCGCAGAATCACATGAAAGGGTTGCAACATGAGTTTTCGACGACGCGATTTTCTTAGAACAACTGCCTGCACCGGAGTCTTGTGCGGGGCATCATCCCATTGGGCGTATGGCCAAGAAACAATGCGCAGAAAGATTGCCTTTCTCGGAACGGTGATCTTTAGGCATTCCCATGCCCAGCACTTTATCGATAGGCATGCCATGGGATATACCTGGGGGGGCAGATGGCAGGCGCCCCGTTTCGATGTAGCCTCGGTCTTTATCGATCAACGCCAGAGCGAAGGGGATCTTTCCCAGCAACGGATCGATAAGTATCGCTTGAAACAATACCCGACGATCGAGGAGGCGTTGACCCTGGGGACCTCCAAGCTTGCAGTGGATGGCGTGGTCATCATTGCCGAGCATGGAGATTATCCGACCAACGAAAAAGGCCAAAAGCGTTACCCGCGTTACGACTGGTACAAGCGAGTGGTCAAAGTCTTCGAAGCCAGCGGTCGAAGCGTTCCGGTATTTAACGACAAGCATCTCTCAACGCGCTGGGAGGAGTGCGAAGAAATGGTCGCGGATGCAAAACGGCTGTCCTTTCCGTTTCTTGCGGGTTCCTCTCTTCCGGTAACCTGGCGATTCCCTTCCATTGACATGCCGGTCGACACACCGTTGAAGGAGAGTGTCTGCGTCTGCTATGGAGGAGTGGACAGTTACGATTTTCATGGGTTGGAAACGGCCCAGTGCATGTCGGAGCGACGAAAGGGAGGTGAGGTCGGGATCCGGTCCGTAACCGCGCTGCGAGGGGACAAAGTGTGGGAAGAGATGGAGCGATCTTCGCGAGAAGATACGCGAAGGCTCATGGTGGCGGCTCTTACTCGCAGCCACAATCTTCCCGTCGAAGGAGGGTTTCCAACCGAGCCGGTAACGTACGAATGGGCTAAGCGGTCTCTCCCTGGAACGATCGCTTACTTCATCGAGCATCGAGATGGCTTCCGCACGACGATGTTCTTGTGCCCGATTCAGGACTTCAACTACGCCGGTCTCAGGTCGGATAACGATGAGATCATTTCGTGCCAGATGTATCTGCCAATGCCTGGCCATGGTTCGACCACTGCCGACTTCTTCAATCCGTTGGCGAGGCATATCGAGGAACTGGTGCTGACCGGACAAACGCCGTATCCGGTGGAACGGACGTTGCTGACCTCAGGCATGGTCATCGGCGGCGTGGAATCGCTGGCTCAAGGCGGCGTTGCTTATCAAACGCCCCAGATGGGAGTGGCCTATCGCAACGGCGCACCCCCGTCGTTTTGGCGAGAGTGATTCATACGGGCTTAATTGAATAGATCATCCGATGCCGGTTGGAAGACCGGGCGAGGATCGTTGACCTTCGCGTACCCGATCGATCGGACCACCTCGAGGATTTCGCTGCAGGTGGGAAACATCCGACCGTTTTTGCGTTTGTATTCGTCCATGGCCTGCATGAATGCAATCTCGTCTTCCGAGTAATCGCGCTCGCAGGTGGTTGGATCGATCTGACGGCGGCGTTGGACCTTGACCTTCTTTTTCTCTTCCGAGATGAGCTTGGCGACTTGTTCCGGTGACGCTTCACCGGATCGCCGGTCTAGCTTGGACCGTCCGTCCGTCGATTTGGCGGGGTTGGTTCGCGGTCCGGAACGGCGGTCCATTGTGACGATTTCATCACCGGCAGATTTGGTCTTTGGCATGGAGGCTACCCGAAGAGTTTTCCAGATGAGGATAAATTGACTTGGCGGCAATCCTTCTCCAGCCGTCGAAATCTACCTCTTTCGTAGGAGCGGAATGGAAAACCTTGTGGATTTTTCGCCTGAGCACCGGAACTCGCTGGCAAGCCGTGTGATTTGTAGGGGTTGTAAACATTGCGAGAATTGTGCGATGCGCGATTGACCGTGACCAGCACAGGATCGAAACTACGAGCCTCACTTTTCAAAATCTGGGATCGTTGTTGGAGAGGTACCCATGGCACGCTCGTCGAACCCCTGTTTTCGTTGCTCGTTGGCTCGCTGGACGTCCGGCTTAGGGTTGGCTGGATGGGTAGCGGCGTTGTGCCTTGCGGCCGTCGACGGTAAGGCAATCGAGCCGCCGGAGCGGTTTGGTGACATTCCTTCGGATTCGATCGCGGTCGCATCAATCGATTTAGCAGCCTTGCGCGACAAACCCGAGATGAAGCTCGTTCCGTGGGAAATTGCGGACGTCGCTTGCAGGGAGCAACTCGGATTTTCCTTGAGCAATGTCGAATCGATCGACGTGACTTTGGGGATGCCCAGCCCGATGCCTGAGTTTGGTTGTTCGATTCGTTTTGCCAACGCGGCAGATATCGGAGACCTCAGCGACGAGATGGCAACACCGGTAGAGGTGGCTCCCAAGGACGAAAGCCTCCGATTCCGCGATCTGTTGGAGTATCCCATGATTCGCGTTGCTCAACGGGATGAACGTCGCGTTCTCGTGGGGACCCAGGGGACACTGCGCCGCATGCTGAGTCAACGCATCCAAGCGGGTGGACCGACAGTGGCTCTCGTTCAATCCAGCTCGGCTCCCATCCGATTGGCTTTCAATTTTAGTAAGGTACGGGACTTGGTCTCCGGATTCTATGAACAATCCGAACCCACGATTCCGGAACCGATGCGCGAGGATATCGCCAACATCATCGCATTGACCGAAAACGTCATGATTGAGGTTCAGCGAACGTCCGACGAAGGCTTGCGGATCAGTTTTGGTACGTCCAGCGAGCCCAATGCAGCAGAGCTGATGAGCTGCATGGACCGACTTCGAGCCGAGGGAGCCAAAATTGCGAGGGAGAATCTAGACGTCCAGCTGGAACTCGACGAGAGTTTGTCCGATGCGATGCGCGAAGCGATCACAAGTTACTCGGATCGCGTTCAAGGGTTCGTCGAAACCGAAAAACTCTGGTCGGTTGAAGGGGATCGAGTCCAACTTCATATGGAGAATTCGATCATGGCCAACTACTCCACGATTGGAGTATTGACCGGTCTGCTTCTTCCTGCAGTCCAAGCGGCCCGCGAGGCTGCCAGACGGACTGCCTCCATGAACAACATGCGGCAGATCGTTCTAAGTTTGTTCAATTACGAGTCTGCCAATCGAAAGTTTCCGGGCAGAGTGGTTCGAAATGAGAATGGTGAGCCGCTACTCAGCTGGCGAGTCATGATCCTCCCTTACTTGGAAGAAAATGAGCTGTTCCACGAATTCCGGCTCGATGAGCCCTGGGACTCGGAGCACAACATCCAGTTGCTCGATCGCATGCCTGCGATTTTCTTGGATCCCCGCCAGGAGACCCCACCAGGCCATACGGTTTTCCTCGCGCCCTACGGTGAAAACTCAGGCTGGCCTGATGAGAGTTTTCGAATTAGCCAAATTACTGATGGGACCTCCAACACGATCTCGGTTGTCGAAGCCGCTGCGCACTTAGCCGTTCCGTGGACCAAACCTGACGACCTTGATGTTGATCAGTTCCAGGGCGATTCGTGGATGCCTGAGGGGCTCGGTGCCAACGTATCCATGTTCGACGGTTCCGTGAGGTTCTTGTCTCGGGCTATTGACTTTGAAGTCCTGCGAGCCCTCTTTACGATGCAAGGCGGGGAGGCCGTCAATGTGCCGTAGTCGTCGTTCATTCGTCGCAATGCATCCGTTGAGCATCTCATTCGAGTTTTTGTCCGAACCTTGTGCGCAAATGCGATTCCGGAAGTTATCATGAAGCGGGTCGCATGTCCGCTCAGTCCGTTGGCCAGATCCCATTCTGGCTGATGTTTTCTTTTCCCTTGGATACCGATCACACATCTATGGATTCTTCGTTCGCTGCGAGGTTTGTCGAGCTCCATGTTTCGTTTCCCCTGGCCCAGACCTCCGACGCATCGCGGATCTTTGTGGTCGTCGGAAATCTATCCTACATCGCGTTGGCCGCTGTAGCACTCTGGGGGGCCTACTATGTGTTCTTGGTCCTGACGCGAGTGAATGCAAAGCGATTCAAGACCGAAACGGCACAGGATGACTTCATCGATTCCATCGAAGAGGATCTTCGTCGGGGTAACTTCGATGCGGTGCAGCAGCGATGCGAGGGTGACAAGCGAGCGTTGCCCATGCTCGTGGTGTATGCCTGCAAGAATCGATCGGTCGGGTTTCAGAAACTAAAGCAGATGACGCTCGATCGTTTCCAAAGAGATGTGATCGCCGATCTGGATTACAGCATCGCTTGGGTTGTTACCGTTATCAAGACGGCACCGATGCTCGGCCTGTTCGGCACGGTTGTCGGCATGATGGGAGCGTTCGGAAAATTGGCCGCGGCTACCAACGTCAACCCGACGGATCTGGCAGGAGATATTCGTGTTGCCTTGGAAACGACCGCCATCGGATTGACCATTGCGATTCCCCTCGTTATGGCCATGGCGGCGATCCATAACCGAATCCGGCACATGCAGGACTTGATCGCGACCGGGCTTTCCCGAGTATTTGATGCGCTCAAGGTCGGATTGGCCCGCGAGGAACAGCGAGGTTCACGGCAGAGCGCCTGAGTGCCGGTCCTTTCTGTAGATCCACTCCGTTGAGAACTGACGCAAGGCGCGACTATGGGTACTTCAACCGAACCTACGAAACCAAACCGCGACGACAGCCTCGATCTCGATTCCCAGATCGCTTCGATGGTGGAATTGGATAACGACGATGCGCCGATCCAAATTGCGGAGAGTCCTCCGGTGGATGCCGAGATGGACATCACCCCCATGATCGACATGACCTTTCTGCTCTTAATCTTCTTCATCTTGACCTCTAAGATGACGGCCGAGCAGTCCTACGAAGTCCCACCAGCCAAGCACGGCAGCACGATCGCTTCCAAGAACTGTGTCGTCTTGACCGTCACACGCGGGATCGGAGATACGCCAATTGTGGCTAAGGGGGACGGATCGATTTTCTCGGATGATCCGGAACAGCAATCTGCAGAAATTGCAGAATACGTGCAACTTCAACTCGAGTCCGGTGGCAAGACCGATGTTCTGGTTCGCGCCGAAGGAAACGTCACAGCCAAGCAGCTGAAAAAGGTCGAGTTGGCGATCGGCGAGGTCCTCGGAGAGATGGAAGGCAAGATGATCAACCTTGCAGTTTCGGAGGTTGGTCGATGAAGCCGATGATCCGATGTCCGAAATGTGGCAGCATCCGTGCGGCGAGTCCGCGCGTCATCGGACGGGAGATTCGTTGCCCCGATTGCGATCATCTCTTCTTGGTCGAGCCTTCCATGCAGGTAGACCCTTCATCCATCGAAGCAGCTGAAGTCCCTGCTCAAAAAGTGCGGTCGGAGAAAAGCCGAGTGTCGGAAGGACTCGTCGCAAGCAGCTTGAACGACGACGTCGTATCGGAACCGGTGCAAGTCGAAATCGCACCCCGTCGGAATCCGCCGAACGAAGATACCGAGCCTGAGGAAGTTTCCTTCGCTGCAAAGGAATTACCGAAAGATGATATGGACATGACACCCATGGTGGACGTCACGTTCTTGTTGTTGATCTTTTTCATGATCACGGCCTCCTTTTCGAGCGAGAAGGTGTTTGAGAAGCCACCTCCGATGTCGGAAACACCGAGCACCAAACCACCGGACAACCCTCCGGAAGTCTATGACTCCGTACGTGTGCAAATCGATGAGTTCAATGCATATACCATCATCTTTCCAACAGGTGATGAGCGAGAAGCCAGCAGCAAACAAGACTTGTTGATGGCCCTTGGAGATGCCAAGAGCGAAGTCTCTACTGGCAAAGAAGACGAAATTTTGAAACTGATCGTAGAAGCCCATGAAGAATGCATCCACGCTGCGATCGTCGCAGCCCTTGATGCTGGGCGGGAAAAAGGATTCTCTAGCTTTACCGTGTCGGTGGTGGAGGAGTTTGAGTAGCGAATGAGTGCACTGCAATTCATCAATATGCTGGAGAGCAAAGGCCTCCTCGATCCAGAGATCATCGCTGAGCTTCATCGACAAGTGGAACAGTCCAAGGTTCGGGTGACCCCGGAGGCGATCGCGAAACTACTGGTCGAAAACGGCCAGTTGACCCGCTTCCAAGCCACCAAGCTTGTAACAGAACTCAACGAGAAGCTCGGACCTGCAACCAACGATCCGACGGCCGCCTTGCGGGGAGGAAAACCGATCGAATCCAACCAGGTAAAGAGCGATTCCGTCGATGATTTGCTCCCTCCCGATGAGCCCGCTGCCGAAGAGGTCGTAGAATCTGTGGAGGTCGTGGAAGAAGTCGTTGAAGTGGTCGCTCCCGCGGCAGAACGCCGATCTTCGAAGAAATCGAAACGATCCGCTTCAAGCGTGTTTGACGAGGACCAACCTGCCAAAGCCCCTTCCAAACCACCACGGGATCAACTGAAAAAGAGCCCTTGGGAATCATTCGGTATCGTCGGTGTATCCTTCATCCTGCTCCTGCTGATCATCTTCTTCGTTCCGCTCTATATCTGGTTTGCCCGAGGCTCAGCGCAAGATGAATTCGCCGTCGCCGAGGAGTTCTACAAGAATCGAGACTACGAACGCGCCATCAAGCAATACGACAAATTCTCATCCACTTTCACCAGCGATGAAAATGTCAGTGTCGCGAAAGTCAAGTCCACCCTTTCCAAGGTCCGTCAAGAAGCGGAGCGCAATGCGGATCCATCTATCGCTTTGAAAGCAGCCCAGGAAGAACTCCCCAAGATTGTTAACGAACCCGGACTGCCACAGCTTCGAGTCGACATTACCGATACGCTATTGAGAATCGCGGAGAAGTTCATCAGCAAGGCCGACAACACGGCAGGCATCGAGGATCGAAAAGGTCTGATCACTCTGATGAACGAACAGATGCAGTTGATCGATGACCCGCGGTTTGTCGGGACACAGGAGCGCAACCAAAACGACTTGCGAATTCGCCGTATCAAGGAAGATCAACAGCGCGTCATCCGCGAGATCCAACGTAGCGAAGACTTGGCTGCCACTCTGGTGAATATGCACCAGGCCATTGATGCAAAAGATGTTAATCGAACCTACGATTTGAGACGGGAACTGGTGCGCAAATATCCGCAGTTGGAACCCGATCCGAAGCTGCTCGAGCTGATGAACGCTGCCACCGGGATCCAACGAGAGTTGGTCACTAAAGCGAACCGAGCACCGGAAGTAACCACCGAAGAATCAAGAATATCGGATGCTCGACGAGCGATTTTGACCAGCCGCGTCGGGAATGCGATCGAGAATGCCAACGATGAGATTCTCTTTCTTCGAGCCAAAGGCTCTATGTTGGCCGTTCGCGTCGCCAACGGAGACGTGATTTGGCGAAAATACATCGGCCGCGATTGGAGCACCGACCCGCAACGTGTTGCTCCTACGGCAGACAGCGATGCTATCGTCACCGTTGCTGCTCAAGGAACAGTCAGCCGTTATCGAGCAACCGATGGCGTGCTCATTTGGAGAAGCAAGTTTCCGGAACGGATCCTCACCCCCCAAATCGACGGAGACGATCTGTTTGTAACAACGGTCGACGGTACTGTCGCTTGCTTGGACGCCATTACTGGCCAACCACGTTGGACCAAGAAAGTTCCACAAAACATCGATGTGGGAGTTGGAGGATCTCCAGGCAAACGCAAAAGATATGTGCTGGGCAATCATTCCAATTTGTATGTGATGAGCCGTGGCAATGGCGAGTGCGAGGAAGTCTTCTATGTGGGGCATAACCCAGGCACCATCGCAGTCCCACCGATTTGGATCTTGAACCAATTGATCCTTTTTGAAAACGCTGGACCGGACCACTCGCTGATGCGAGTCTTCACCACCAACGAGGATGGGCTCGGTCTGACAGCGGTCCAGTCCCCGATTCGGTTCAAAGGACACGTAGTCATCGAACCCCAAGTAGAAGGGCGTCGACTGGCAGTCGCCACCAACTTGGGCGAAGTAGCAATCCTCGATGTGGAAGTGACCAATCCCAAGGACAAGGTCTTTAAGATGGTCAATTTGGTGTCCAATGAAGCCAGCCCGAGAGTGACCTGGCCAATCATGGCGGGAACGGATCTATGGCTGGCATCCAATCGACTAGCTTATTTCCAAATCCAGATTACCGGTCAGAAACTGAACTCAATGTGGATCAAAGACGATGCCGATGAGTTCACGGCGCGACCTCAACGGATAGGGGACGTACTCATTCATTCCCGAATCGTTCGTGGCAACGCCGGCATCCGAGTGGCGGCCGTCGACCCAAAGAGCGGAAACCCATTCTGGGAACTCGACGTCGGAAACCCTGTCGTTTACGCTGCCCCGACCGAGCGGGGTGTCACCGCAGTCACCTCTCAGGCGGCTACGTTTTCGGTAGACAACGCGTCCTTCCAGCCGGATAACGCCATATCGGCGCCGACCATGGCAACGGAGAATATGGGACGCAATCAGCGTTCGATGATGTTTGGATCCGCGACCCCGGTGAACGAACAACGAAGTGTGCTATTGAACTCGGCTCAGGGGAGCCAACTCCTGGTTGTCGACCGTGAACGCAAAGCAGGAAATGCGACTCGATTGATCAATCTCGATTTGTCAGGTTCCTATCCGGTCGCTGCTCCGATCGCTGTCGGCAATACCATCGTGCTGCCACTAGAGAACGCGCAACTCATGATGATTGATCCTGAGACGGGCAATGCCGTCGGCACGGCATTCCAGCCGACGATCTCGGCTGGGGAGAAACCGGTTTGGCTCAATCCGGTTCTACTTTCAGACAACCAGTCGGTGGTTATCGCGGATCAGAAACGAAACCTGTATAAACTCTCGACGGGCAAGCAGCTACGGATGTTGAATTCCCAGCCGCTGGAACGGGCCCTCAAGGGCCGTTTGGCAGTTCTCGATGACGTGGTCGTTGGTGTGTCGCCGGGCGCCTCGGGTGACCATCTCGATTTCTATGAGAGTGGCGAATTCAAACGGATCGCCGAGCTGAATTTCGAAGGCCGTTTCGCATGGGGTCCATTCGCCGTTCAACTGGAGAGCAGAACCGTCGGCCTTGCCTTCAGTGACATTGAGGGGCTGGTTGCCTTTGACGCTGAAGGCAAACAGTTGTGGAATGTGCCGCTCCCGCAATTGGTTCTCATTGGACAACCCGTTCGCATCGATCAAGATATTCTTCTCGCCAGCACGCTTGGAGATCTTCTGCGGGTATCGCTCGCGGATGGTCGAATCATCGGAAGGTCATCCGCAGGCGAGCCTGCAAGTGGCACACCGATTGTCTTGCCGCAAGGGATCCTGGTTCCGGGCGATGAGGGAAGCCTCATCCAAGTGCCGTTTCCCTCCGGTGATGGCTCTAGCGGAACGGGCGCATCGCGATGAAGCACCCGATTGGAAATCGAAACCAGCGACACCCTTTAGGGGGTCTGCCCCGTGTGTTGGCTCTGCCCCGTGCATGGATGTCGGTCATCATCGGCCTCACCTTGATCGCAACTTCGGTGCAGTCGTTTGCTCAAGACCCTCTGGACAAGGTGTTGGAAGAGGTGGAGGTGACGACGTCGCTGCTCGACGAAGAACCGTTCGACATTGTGACCTTGACCAAAGAAGCCTCAGGGCGAAGCGTCAAAGTTGCCCCGATCGATTTTCCGAATCGTCGGGTTCCTACCAATGTCAAGGAGGGCGAGAAGGTTCAGGTGACGATTCTCTTGTTCCCGACACGCCGATACGAGGTCGCATGGAAAGATGTAGAGAAAATCTGGTTGTATGAGCAAATGATTTTGGCTCGCGCGAAGAGTCTTGTAGGACAGAAAAATTATGGAGAAGCCTTCGAGCACCTTAATTTTCTGATGGTCAACTATCCTCAGACCCCTGGATTGGCTTCGTTAAGACAAGAGTTCTTGATCGAGAGCGCGGCGGATCTTTTGCGTCAAAAACGACTGCCTCACGCGCTGGCTGTCTTGGAAGAGTTGCAGAAAAGCTTTCCGAACTATCAAAGGGATCGCGTCCGAGGTCTGATTACGACTGTCTCCAACGAACTGGTGCAGTCTTACTTCGACAAGAAGGACCTGGCTACTGCCAAGACGATGATCGCTCGGCTCGACAAAGACTACAAGAACGATCCTCTCCCCGTGGTTGAGCAATGGCGAGGCAAATTCTTGGAATTGGCCAACCAATATCGAGACCGAGCCATCGAGTATCGAAATCAAAAGGATTATCTCTCGGCTCGCCGTGAAGCCAAGCGCATGCTTGAAATGGAACCCGATATCGAGGGTGGAAAGGATTTGCTCAGAGATTTGCTTCGCGAGTATCCGATTGCCCGCGTTGCCGTCTTTCAACAAGCGGACGAACCTGACACCGCAGCTTTAGCAAACTGGCCCGCGTTCCGATCCGGTCAATTGATCGCTCGCCCTCTGTTCGAGTTTCGCGGTACAGGAGCGGAAGGTGGACAGTACCGCTTTTCGCTCGGATCCTACCAGCAAAGTGACGATCAGTTTGAGTTGGATATGTCGATACAAAACGCTGGTGTGGGAGGAGTGCCGAATAGTCTCACTCTTTCGCAAGCACTTTTGCGACGCGCAACGATCGGCCGACCCGACTATACCCCAGGCTGGGCCTCGATTCTGGATTCCGTTTCTGTGTTTGGTCCGGAGAGATTGAAGGTCCGATTTCGGCGACCACACGTATTGCCTCAGGCTTTCTTGCAGTGGCCCATAGAGCGAGTGAACTCCGAAACCGAGCCCCCGGGAGTCCTTTATCGATTCAAAGGAGATGAAGGGTTCGTCCGACGTTTTGAATGGTCGGCCAACACGCCAGCGGCGGAGTACCAACCCCTCGAAATCCAAGAGATCTTGTTCAAGGATCCCAACGAGGCCATCAACGAATTGCTTCGAGGGGATGTGGAAGTTATCGATCGGTTGTTCCCGGCAGATGCCCGACGACTCCGTGGAGCCTCAGTGGCGCGGACAGTGACAGTGGAAAACTACGCGCTACCTACGGTCCATATGCTGGTTCCTCGACGATCCAACCCTTACTTGGACGACCGCGAGTTTCGTCGAGCCCTCCTTTACGCCATCAACCGAGAGGCCATTCTCAAAGGGGAGATCCTCGGGGGTGCCGAGGCGGCTCAGAGTCAGGTGATCAGTGGTCCATTCCCGCGAGGCGCAACGGAAACCGACCCCATCGCTTATGCCTACAACACATCCGTTGAGAATCTCGCCTACGATCCTCGATTGGCAAAAGTCCTGATGTTGATCACGAACAACAAACTCCGCATGGCTGCCGAGAAGCGTGGCGAGAAACCCCCGCCCATGCCCAAAATGACGCTGGGGGTTCCTAACTACGAGGCAGCTCGTGTCGCAGGACAAGCAATCATCGAGCAATGGAAACTCATCGATGTTCCAGCAGAGCTCGTCGTACTCGACCGCATCCCCAGCGCAAAAGAAGAATCACCAGTCGATATCGTCTACTTGACCGCTTCGGTCTGGGAACCAGCGACAGATGCCGAACGCCTGTTCGGCATAGGAGCTCCCGCGCAGACCAACAACCAATTCATTGTTCAAGTTCTTGCGCAACTCAGTGCAGCTCGGAACTGGATTCAAGTCCGTCAAGGCTGCCAAGACCTGCACGCCTTGGTCGCCGCCCACCTCCCGATCTTGCCTCTGTGGCAAGTCGGCGAGTCCTTTGCCTACCGGAGCGAGTTGGTGGGCATCGCACAGAAGCCCCTTGGGTTGTATCAAGACATCCAGAAGTGGAGGTACCGCGTCCCATGACGAGAATCCTGATCGCGCTTCTGTTCGCTGTCTTGGGGACCATGCCTCAACACACGCTGTATGCACAAACAGCTACCGATGAAGTGTGGGAGTACTCCCCCTATCGCGTACGCGTTTGGGTCAGCATTTCCCCGACTCTCGGTTTGGACGAGTCGAGCAAAGAATTGCTTTATCGGCGCATTGCCGAGAACTGCGAAATCGAATTCGGGGCAACCGCCAACATCGAAGTGGGAGAAACCCCCGACGCGCTCTTCGGATCTGTGCTGTATCACCTGGATGAATTGACCGTCGAGCAACTCGTTTCGCGCGAATTGGTCTTGATGCTCAGTAAGTCCGATACGGCAAAGGATCGGTTTTTGGAAATGCAGCCTAAGAAAGAGGTGACCGTCCTCTCCGATGAAGAGAAAAAGAAACTGTCCCGGCAACAACTCGAGGAGCTCAAAGCCAAAGAAGATGCTGAAATGCGGGCAGCAAGCTTGAACAGCGTTCGGACTCTCGACTCCGTGATGGATCGCCTTCCCAAGATTGCTGTCCAAAGCCTTCAGTTCGGCGCCCTGCAGCGCGATATGCTTCCTTTCTTCACCGATCGGGACATCCCGAACCTCCAAGAGCAATTGCGTCCCCTCCTCGCTCGGCAAGCGACACTGGAATCACAAATCAAAGAGTTTCGGACCAAAGGAGTGTCGAGCACGGGAGATTCGGAAGACAGCAAGCGACTTCAGCAAGTCTTAGGTGAGCAGGCTCGGTTAAGTCGCGAGATCCAAACCGTTCAGCCGCTGCTCGAACGGAAGGAGCGAGATATCAAGAACTGGAAGATCTTGAAGGACAAGGCAGAGAACTTCGCTGGTTCAGCCGATCAGTTGCGGCAAGACCTTGAACAAGGGACTTACTTCGCAGCCTTGGTGCCCAAGTCGGAGGCGGCAAAGTTCAAGGATGTGGCACGCTCCATACCTACCCGATTCCCATGGCAGCCAGAAGCCCTCTTGCGCGACAAGGACAAAATCGTCTTGGTCTCGTTGGATCGAGACGGCGAAACGATTTCGCTGCGACTCAAGGAACTCGACGCCTTCGTTCGCCGCATCGGTCTGCTGGAGACCATGCAGGTTCGAAACATCGACGAGATCCCGCAGGCAACGGCATACTTACAGCGGCGAAGCTTTACCCCCATGGCCCGCATCGAAGACAACGACAACAAAACGGCTGTGCTTCGTGTTCGAGCCGTGGGCTTGGCGACCGATGAAGACTCCCCCGTCTACATTCGCTCGGGGGATGTCGTCGCACCGTTCATTCGACGCGATGACCTCAATGGCAACCCGACCGTTCTCCAAAGCCTTCCCTTCACCTACATCGCTGTGACCGAACCGATCGATGCTGCGCGTTTTTACGGAGCCATCTTTGCTGCCAGTCGCGGATCGTTGGTCGCTGCCAAGAACCGTCGTACCAAACGCGTCGCGCTGAAGATCCAACCTCGATTCGCATCCAGCCAGCTCAAGCTCGGAATTCGCCAGATGCCGGGCAGTGCCGTTCCAGGAGCAGAAGTGTATCTCCGAACTCCTGGGACCGAAGATTTGAGTATGGTTGGACGAACAGACTGGCGCGGAGTGATCGATCTGACCAATACCAGTCCTCCGACCATCACCTATGAACTTCCTACGGCCAGCAACGTTCCTTCGATCGCAAGAGCACGCATGACGGTATCTGCCGATGGCACTCCAGCTGCCGAGAACGAGCTCGCACCTCCTGCAGAACCAACCGAGGAAGAAAAGCTCAAGCGGCGACGGGAGAAACCACCTACCAACACAATCGCTATCAACGTTCCGCTGTATCTGTATTACATCAAAAACGGGGAAACCTTGCTCGCGCGCTTGCCGATCATTACGGGCTTCCGCGAACTTGAGAAAGCCGACTTGCCCGACGATCGCCGTCGCTTGCAAGCCGAAGCGTTTCTCAAAGGACTCCAGGGAGAAGTTCTGGATGTTGTGGTTCGCCGCAAGATCCTCGAATCGCGGATCCAGCGCAAACTGGACGAAGGCAAACTCGATGACGCGGCAACGCTCCTCGATGAATTGAAGAAAGTCAAGAACTACGAAGGGATGTCCGCCCAGATTCAGGCCATCCAGCGTCGAGCGTTTGCAACGGAATCAGGAAACATCCCAGGTCCCGTTGCCGAGAGAATCGACAAGATGATCGACACCACGCGGGTTTTGATGCAACAATATCTGCAAAGCGACTTGGTTCGCGAATTGGAAGTCAAACTCATTGAGAAACAAAAACAGTAGCCGCCATGCAGAAAGTCGTTCTCGATGTAGGAAACTGTGGCCCAGACCACGCTGCCATCGCATCCGCGTTCCAACAGTGGTTTCATGCGGAAGTGCTGCAGGCCGATCAGTGGAGCGATGCTCGAGCCCTACTTTTGACCCGACAGATTGACTTGGTGCTCGTCAACCGAAAACTCGATATCGACTATTCTGACGGAATTGAGATCATCCGAGCAATGAAAGCTGATCCCCAGTTCCGGGCGGTTCCCGTCATGCTCGTCACGAATTATGCTGAGCATCAGCAAGCTGCCGTGGCGATCGGGGCCGAGGTTGGATTCGGGAAACTGGAACTTCGGTCTCCGGAAACCAAGTCGCGGCTGGAGAGAGTCCTTTGTGCATCGGTCGCGGGAGGTGGATCATGAAACAGAAAAAGAACCCTGTAGATGACGTACTGGAAGCACGACGATTGCTGAAGGATGCGGGACTGCGAAGCACCCCTGCACGCATTTCAGTGATCAACGCTCTCAAGCGATCCACCAAACCGCAGACTCACGCGGAATTGGCCGATCAACTGGTCCCTCTTGGTTTCGATAAAGCGACGGTCTTTCGCAACTTGACCGATTTAGCCGAAGCGGAGTTAGTGATTCGTACCGAACTCGGTGATCATGTCTGGCGATTCCTTCTAGCCGACCCAAGCCACGATCGCAGCAGCCATCCTCATTTCGTGTGCATGGACTGCGGAACCGTTTCTTGTATCGAGGACATGGCTCTCCCGAGTACCAGTGTGCGTCGATCGCATAACATCTCCAGAATCAGTGAAGTCCTCGTCAAAGGCCACTGCCTGACCTGCGACACCGCGAATGCCTGATGCATTTCACGTGCCAATGTGACAAACGGTCGCACTGCTTCAAAATTCGAGGGAATGCACCCGCGCGTGTCTGCAAAACGTTGTGAGCAGTGAAAAATTTTGCACGAAACGGCAGCATCCGCACCACGTCTCGGCTGAATGCTCAAGCTGACATAACCTGCATTTGCATGCAACCGCTTGCATCAATGCCGGTGCATTTGCGTCCGGCGAATCCATCTCCCACCAATGAAGCATGTGTGAATCCTCGAAACGAAAGTCATTCCTGATCACGAACTCCGTCGTTCGCGTAAGGACAGATAGTTACGAGAAGCACCCAGCAGGTTACAAGCGGCTAAGTCACACTTGCCGCTAAGATTTCTGCGGCTCTGTCACATAAGGGGATGTGTTCGATTTGCGGCGTAATCCCTGTTACTTGAGGATTCTTGGCATCAAACAAACAACATGATCGCTTAGGTGGAAGAAGGGATTCCGCAAGTTGGGACACCCACTTGTCCATCTGGGGAATTCTTGCCAAGCGGAATGGGTCAG
>JALOQW010000330.1 GCA_025459275.1 Pirellula sp. | reverse complement strand
CACTAACCTAATGTAGTGGATCTTGCCAAAGATCCTTGACCACTAACCTAATGTAGTGGATCTTGCCAAAGATCCTTGAGCACTGACCTAATGCAGGGGATCTTGCCAAAGATCCATGAGCACTAACCTAATGTAGTGGATCTTGCCAAAGATCCTTGAGCACCGGGAAGTTTGGCAACTTCCACTACCTTCGTTGAACGGTATTGTGCCTTAACGATGACCTCAGGGTACATCCCAGCTTCGAGCTTCTTGTTGGATCTCACTGTACTTCTCGATGATTTTCTTTGCCAAACTTTGCAAGCGTTCTGACTCGCTGTTCGCCAAGTCGTGAGACTGCGAGGGATCGTCTTTTAGATGATAGAGTTCGAAGCCGACTAGTTCATGCTTCTTGATCAACTCGGTGTCCCCCTGCTGCACACCGGTTCCCGAATGATCTGTCCTGGAGTGATCGCCTTGGGCCAGTATGCGATACCGGGTACACGGATTCCCCCCTCGCAAACCCAAAGCTTCATACCGCGAAGCGAACCGGGACTTCCATAGGATCGATGAGCCGCCTTGTATCGGCTCAGCGTTTCGGGACCGCTGCCAGGTGCATCCTGCCGGTTGGACGGATCGGATATCGATCCTTGGCCATGAGCATGCCAGCAGCACACGACCGAACAGCACGCAAACCAAAGAAAGAGCCACAGACACCGACACCCCCAACTTGACATGGCTAGCTGTCCTACCCATGCAGATAACGTTGAACATCACTGATCACGTGCCCTGTCCCGCAAGACCCTGCATTATCGTACGACGGACTTCTAGTCCGTCGAAACAAAAGATCCGACAAATGGATGAAGAAAATCAGCCTTATCGTTGAATGTCATAGACATTCAAGTTGTCGTTCCAGCGAAGATAAAGTTTTCCGTCGCTGATCACTGGATGCGACCAAGATGGCCCTTTGCCTTCGGGCAAATCAAAAACGCTAACCTGATTAAATTTTTCGGGCTTGGCCTCAATAAGCCCCATCTTTCCGTTCTCACCAAGGCAATACAGCATGCCATCGGCGTAGATGATCGAACCTTGGCCGGGACCGCGACCGAACCAGCGTTCCTCGCCGGTTTTCAAATCCAGGCAACTCCAGCCAGCACCTTGATTCATGTAGATATGGCCGTCCAGGATCACGTAGCCACCGTGCTCACAGTTCAGCTTCTCACTTTCCCACGCCAACTCGGATGTCAATCCTGCACCATCAGATTGCAATCGAACCACAGATCCGCCACGCGTTTGGTAACTGGTCGCCTCAAAGACATAACCATCGGCATATGCTGCTGAATTACCGTGGGCTGTATTCGACTCCTCCATCGGGGTCTTGGCCATGCGGTTGTATTGCCAAAGGAACTTGCCATCCTCAGGCGACACCGCGACCAGTCCCGCGCGACTCATCGTGACCACCTGACGGTCCCATCCACTCGGCTTCTTCTCGCTTTGTGAGCCGATTTGTTTTTGAGCAACGGCTTGCAAGACCACGATGATTGCAAAATCATCAAACCATTGGTAGTTCGTAACCGGCTCGCCGTGGTCGATCGTTCCAAGCATTCGCGTCATCGGCAGCAATGAAACGTTCGGTGGTTGGATCGAACGTCAGTTCACGGTCCATCCAGCGTGTGATATTGGCCAAGTGACAAACGGCGATACTGCGATGGCCGATTTCCACATCCGATACCGGCTTGTCGCGTGACTTGATGCAATCGATCCAGTTCTGCATGTGCCATTTGGCTTGCCAAAGCGCTGTTTGATCCGACCATTTCACTTCCTCGGCGGCTTCGTCGACTTTCTTGATGAGCTCGTTGCGAATGTCGATCGGGTTGGACATGAACTTGTTGCGATTGATCTCGAGCTTCCCTTTCTCGCCCACGAATATTGCTCCGCCCATCGGGCCCTTGTCCAGCTCGAAACGAATCTCGGTCCCGTCCTCGTACCAGGCGGTGACTTTTCCGTCTTGCCCGGAGGTGATCGGCTTAAAGCGAACTGGTAACGTATGGTCTTTGCCCAAAGCCCACTGGATCTGGTCAACACCATGAGCGCCCCAGTTGGTCATCTCGCCCCCGACATAATTACGTCCCTGGGTTGCTCCGGGACCGTACGGTCGCCATTCGCTTTGGTTGAGGTGCAATTCCCAGTTAAAGCCGGAGGGAATAGGCTGTTCATCATAACTGTCCACGGCAGGAGTAGGCCCGACGCCTGGATAATTGACTGCGGAGACGTAATGCAATTTACCCAGACCACCGTTCCGAACAAACTCGCATGCAACCCGATTCATTTCCATCGAGCGTTGCTGGGTTCCAACTTGAAACACCGCTTTATGTTTGCGAACATGCTCGGTGAGTATCCGTCCCTCGTGGATGTAAAGAGTCAGCGGCTTTTCGGCATAAACGTCTTTGCCCGCTTGCACCGCGTGAATACACGGCAGTACCCGCTGGTACTCTTGGCCCGCAACGATCACCGCATCAATGTCCTTGCGGTCTAGCAACGGATAGTGGCTTCCGTAGACGTCCCAGTTGGCTTGCTTCTCTTTCCGGAACTTCAGGGCTTGCTCGATGTTGCAATCGGCAACAGCCACCAACTCCGCGGATTCTGGTAACTGCTCCATCAGCAGTCGAGCTCGTGGCCCCGCGCTGATGCAACCGACTCTCACGCGATCATTGGCACCCGGCCGATTGACGCTGGCCAGCACAGAGCGAGGAATGATCGTCGGCAACGCGAACGCAGAAACAGCGACGGCAGACGTCCTGCTGAGAAAACTGCGTCGATCAAAAGGTTTCGTTTGCATAAACATGGCGATAAGTTTCTCAATGATCTTTCTGGGGTCTGTTCTTGCCTATCGTTTACTCTCAAACAATCGGCTGGCCTCCCTGAACCTGCGGGAAGGACCGGCAGACGATAGTGTATCAGTACGACGGACTGGAAGTCCGACGTACGGGTCGGTTGTTCGTCTCACGAGTGTTCGTAATTTTGTTCAGAATTTCCGGCTATTCGTCATTTACGACAAAATCTCCTTCACCACATGAGCGTGTTCGACACCTGTCAAGCGGAAGTCGAGACCAGCGTGGCGGTAGGTGAGTTTTTCATGATCGAGCCCCATGAGGTGCAAGATGGTGGCGTGGAAGTCGCGGACATGGACCGGCTTGTCGACCGCATACATACCAATCTCGTCGGTCGCTCCATGGACAATGCCTCGTTTGACTCCCGCACCTGCTAACCAAGAACTAAAGCCTGTCGAATGATGCTCGCGACCTTTATGGTCGGCACTATTGTTATACGGTGTTCGTCCGAACTCCGTTGTCCAAACGATCAACGTTTCGTCAAACATGCCACGTTGCTTGAGGTCGCGAATCAAGGCGGCAATCGGTTGGTCGACGTTCTTCGCGAGTGGTTCGTGAGTCATCATGTCGCCATGGGCATCCCAGTTACCCGACGAACCGGTATCGATCAATTCCACAAAGCGCACGCCACGTTCCACCAGTCGGCGGGCAGCCAAGCATTGCCAGCTAAATCCAGTCTTCTGATCTGGCTTCAAGCCATAGCTGTCGAGAGTCTCCTGCGACTCATCGGCGAAATTGAAAGCATCCGGTACTGCCATTTGCATACCGAACGCCGTTTCAAAGGTTTGCAGTCGTGCTGTCAGAAGGGGATCGCCGACACGCTGAGCGAGATGTTCCTGGTTCATCTCACGTAGCACCTCGAGTTCCAGTGCTTGGCGGTCGGTAGGCACTCGCGGTTTGACGTTCACGACCGGTTCGCTGCCTGGGACAACGAGAGTGCCCTGGTGTGCTCCTGGAAGAAAGTCGCTGGAGTAGACTTGTGTGCCCGCGTAGGTCTGTTGCGGCGCGATGACGACGAAGCCCGGCAGATTGCGATTCATGGAACCAAGTCCGTAGGTCACCCAAGAACCGATACTAGGACGAGCGACTGTAAACGAACCGGTGTGCATGCCGAGTGTTGCGAAGTAGTGATCGACGTGGGAGGTATACATCGAGCGGATGAGTGCGATGTCATCGACTTGCTGGCCTATGTGTGGGAACAGGGCACTGACTTCGGTCCCGCACTCGCCATGCGGTTTGAACTCCCACTGCGGACGTTTGAGATAGATTCGCTTGTAGTCGTCCCGACCTTTGGCGGTAGGATGATCCGATGGGATCTCTTTGCCATGCTGCTTCGTTAGTTCAGGCTTGGGGTCAAAGGTATCGACGTGCGAAACACCCCCTGTCATGAACAGGAAGATGACGTTCTTGGCTTTGGGTGGAAAATGGGGTTCGCGAATTGCCAGCGGGTCACCATCATCGGCGAGCAATTGATTGATGATGCCTGGAAGCAGCAGCGAACTCGCAGCAGCAGAGCGGAGGAAGTAGCGTCGGGATGGGGTCATGATCTTAATTCTCCAGCAGATTCATGGAGGCCAGCAGATTGGAACTTGGGGCTAACAACATGGTACCGCAAATGAAAATGACACGTACTGTCACTAGAATCATGATTTGACTTGTCACTGCTTTGCTCCAAAAAATCTGCTGGCTTCCCTGAATCTGCTGGAGATCCCATTTACCTAGTCCACGTGCAAAAATTCATTGTTGGCCAGGAACACTCGGGCCAGGGCCGACCACTTTTCCTCAGCAACACCGGGATAGTTACTTAAGAACTTCCGACAACGCTCGATCTCTCCCTCCAAAGGCTTGCGTTGAAAGAGCCTTCGATAGATTTCAATGATTCGGTCATCATCTCCGGAAGACTGCATCAAGACCAAGGAAAGCGATTTCGCTTGAGCATGAAATAATGGATCGTTGATGAAATACAAGGCTTGCGTTGGTACCGTCGTTGTCTGCCGGCTTGCCGTCGATGCGTTGGGATCTGCGCCATCAAACAGAGCAAGATAGGGATGTCTTCGCTGACGCTGCACCATCATGAACGCGCTACGTTTATTGGTTTCGTAAACAGCGTTGAACGGGTTGTGCTGTGAGAATGTCCAATCTTTCTCCTCGGGAAACGGGTGGTTCGTCCCCAGCGAAAGATCGAGCTGGCCAGACGCATGTAGTAAACTGTCGCGTAACTCCTCTGCGGTGAGCCGGCGACGATTGAAGTGAGCCAAAAAGCGATTGTCGGGATCGGCTTCGACAGGCGTGGCACTAGCTCGTTGGTAAGCCTCTGTTTGCAGGATCAGCCGATGCAGTGCTTTGACGCTGTAACCACTTTGAACGAATCGGGCCGCGAGGAACTCCAGCAATTCTGGATGCGTCGGCCGATCGCCACGTGTGCCAAAATCGTTTGGCGTTCGTACCAAGCCTTCGCCAAAGTGCCACTGCCAAACGCGATTAACTATCACGCGAGCCGTTAAAGGATGCGTGGCAATCCAATCACCCAACTCGCGACGACCACTGCCGG
>JALOQW010000329.1 GCA_025459275.1 Pirellula sp. | reverse complement strand
AGCAGGTCAACGCCACCTTCCACTAGATGATGGATGCGTTCGGAGTGCTCGGCGAGGCATTCGTCGGCAGGCGGCACGAGGTCGGGGCGATAGCAATCTTCTAACGAAGACAACGAGCCGGCAACGATTGCCGGTTCTCCGAATTCAGCAATCGCCTCTCTGGCAGTGGCTACTGCGCGCAAGGTCAGTTCGCGAGCGGAGAAGCCTTTGCCTGCAAGGGCTCGGCGATTGGTGCGAAAGGTATTGGTGGTGATGATGTCCGCGCCGGCGTTCAGGTAGTCCAGATGAACCTGGCGAAGGACATTCAGCCCAGCGTCCGTCGTGAGCGCATTGGCCGACCATAATGGCAAGCCAGTGTCTACGCCACGGCGATTGAGTTCAGTGCCAGTCGCACCATCGAGTAAAAGACGTTTCGAGATCACGATCAGGTTTCATCCATTCGCGAAAACAGACGCTCAAAAACCACATAACCTGTTTCACTGAAGCCGAGACGTCGGTAGCTCTCGCGAGCGGCTTCATTTTCCCGCTCCATGTAGAGTCGGATGCCGCAGCAATCTTCATCCGCTTCACCGAGTTCCTTAATGTGTGTGAAGAGCGTCCGGAACACGCCCTTGCTGCGAAAATGGGGATGCACATAGACACTCTGAATCCACCAGATCTCGCCGTTCCTCCAATCGCTCCACTCGAAAGTGTATGCAGCTTGTCCCACAACTTTGCCGTCGATCTCTGCCACGAAGTACCTACCCCTGTTGGGTTCGGTTACAAAGCGTCTGACTCCGTTCGTTACCTTCACGGAATCGAGCTCCCGTCCCTCGGTTTCACGGCAGAGCGCGATGTTGAAATGGGCGATGGTTTCCACGTCGGTGGACACGGCCGGTCGGATCTCAATCATGGTTCATTTCTTAGTGAAGGCGGATGCGATCGTTGTGAATCGGTAATAAGCTCCGCCGTTTGTCTCCTACTTTTTGATGAGTTTGAGATTTGCTTCGGCGAAGGCTTTGCCCATCTGAGCAAAGATTTTGGCGCTGCCGAAATAGTGGTAGCCGCCATTGGATGCGCCTTGGAGTGCTTCTCTGTCCGTGGGTGAAAGGACTTCCTCCAAAGCGAGGTCGAGCTTCTTCTGATCCGCTTTGGTGATTCCCTCAATCCATGCATCGAGTGCGGCATAATGTTCTGGGGCATCTGGGGAGTACTGGTCATTAGCATAGACCGCCAAGACGTTCTTCCCTTTCTTCAAATATTGAGCCTGTTCGCTATCGAGGACGATAGATCTGTATTGCGGCTTATCTTGCCACCAGATGTAGGTGTGAATCTTGTGGCCGTTCAAGTAAACATGAAATCCTTGTCTCGCCAAAATCGCGATGCGGTAGGAATCGTATTCGAGGTTATCTACTTCAAACGTGGAACGCATGAGCAGGAATTCCTCTTTTCCCCATCTTGAGGAAAACTTGTCCAAGGTGATTCCGCTGTGCTTCCAGACGCCCTTGCCGATGGGGGCCTTGCCTGCTGTCCATTGGCTGTCATCGAACTCGGGCAAATACCAATTCTCCATTCCGGGGGGGAGTTGGATGTCACGGAATCTCCTGTCGGTGAATTCTTCCAATTGGTCTTTCGTCTCGGTGGCATCGACCGTAACGAAGCGCCAGTTTCGTTCCTCTGGCAGAGGCTTGCCGATCGGCGACCAGAACTTATCCCATTTCCGTTCCCTATCGAGCGTGCCATCTGGTTTCAAGGTGTGAGCCGTGCCGACGATTTCGTTGTACTCCCCCTGCTTGGGTTCTGCGGCTTCGATGTCACGATCCCAGAAAGGGGCGGTTTCCACAGCAATCACATTACCCTGGAACTCGGGCATGTCGGCAGGCGCAGCCATGGCCTTGCGAAAATTCACGTTGTCGCTCTCGCCACCGACTCCCAGCACGCCGATGACGAACGGCATCTTCGGAGCGGAAAGGTCCTTTCGTACGTCGCGGATGAAGTGCGCCAAGAGGCGCGAATATTCATCATAGTTGCCATTCGGATAGGTCTGGCCATCGACAAGATCGTTGAAACCCTGAAGCCATACAAAACCCGCAAGCTCAAAGCCGTCCTTCGGATCATAAGCAGGGCAGACCCGAGCAGGATCTGCCAACACCTTCTTCACATGCTCAACCATCATTCGGTAAAACACACCTGAAGCAGCATCCTTGTCTTCCTGCCACTTTCTTCGATCCTCCAGTTTGGGAATGCCATGGGCCCCTTGCGGATGTTTGTCCCACTCATCTTGAATCTGCTTGGGCAGCTTGTACGGCCCGGCACTTGGGGGGCGAAATTCGGTGTTGAGCGACCTGCCGCCCCAAGCGGTCTTGATGATCAGGATGGGTTCCTTCAGTTCTTTCTCCATAGTGATTCCGAAGGTGAACTCAGGCCCGATCTTTCCGCCATTCTCAGTGGGGCGGTCTCCGCGTGCGCCAAAGCCTGCGGTCAATTTCCCTAAGCCCTCGCCATTCGCACTGCCATCATAAGGCCCGGTCAAATAGGACATCCAGACTCGGTCACATACGCGAGGCGTGCCATCGGGATTGCGCATCTCCTTCAGCAAAGGTGCCGTAGCCGGATCTTTGCCGATGTAGTCAAAAGTGCGGATTTCAGCATGGCCCTCCATGTTCGATTGACCAGCGAGGATGAATACTTTGAGAGTCTCTGCCAAGCAACTTGGCGAGAAGAAACACATCAGCGCTGCGGTAACGATCCAATCTTGAATCTTGATCATGAACGTATATTCGTTGGAATGTGACTAGAACCATTTAAGACTAGCTGTATGGTACCTCAAAAAGGAGGCCTTTTCTTGCTGGACTGAAACACCTACGCTTCAAAACGCGCACAATGGACAGCTTCGTCAATCGATACTATTCTGACAAATGTCTGCCTAGGCAAACAGCAGGTGAATCTACACCAGCCATTCATTCGTACGACGTACTTTCATCACCTCATTGCTCTGGATTCAACCGAATGAACTTGTTGCCAGTTCCATTTACCGCGATCTGCGGACTCGCGACCATTCTGCTCGTGGGGTCACCACCGACTACGGCTCAAGGCCAGGAAAGTGAGCTTCGTCGAGCCTCGGCCCTTTCGATCGATTCCATATTCCACAACAAGGACTTCCGTGGCGAAACGTTCGTAGGCCAGTGGCAGAGCGACAGCCAAGGGTTCGAACGGATCAAAAAAGATTCGGTGACAGGCAACACGTCGATCGTTCGAATCGACCTCACCGACCCCGAGGTGGAACATGTACTGATATCCAGCGAGATGCTAACGCCTGCGGGTGCCGAAAAGCCCCTTAGCATCGATTCGTACCAATGGTCGCATGACAAGACCAAGCTGCTGATCTTCACGAACACCGAGCGTGTCTGGCGCTATAACACACGTGGTGACTATTGGGTTCTGGATGTGGAATCCAAGTCACTGACCCAAATTGGCGGCGATGCGAGCGAGTCATCGATGATGTTCGCCAAGTTTTCCCCGGACGCAAAGGAGGTCGCTTATGTTTACCAGAACGATCTCTATAGACAAGACTTGACGAGTGGGTTCATCAAGCGACTGACTGATACCGGAACACCCACCAAGATCAACGGAACGTTCGACTGGGCCTACGAAGAAGAATTTTCGATCCGAGACGGCTTTCGCTTTAGCCCTGATGGCAAACGAATCGCCTTTTGGGAGATCGACGCGTCTGGAATCGAGTTGTTTCCCCTCGTCGACAACACCTCCACGCTCTACCCCAAGATTCAGTACATCCCCTACCCGAAAGTCGGAACGACCAACCCCGCTGCGCGAATCGGCGTGATCAACCTGGCCAGCAACGAAACGACTTGGATACCCATTCCTGGCAATGAACGAGAAAACTATTTGCCTCGCGTGGAATGGGTCGACGAAACAAGGTTGGTGATCCAGCAACTCAATCGTTTGCAAAACCGGCTCGTCGTCTATGTCGCGGATGTAACCCATTCGCAAGTCGATGTGGTGCTGACGGAACAGGATGATGCATGGATCGATGTTCAAGACACGCTTCACTGGCTTGCCGATCGGTCACAATTCGCTTGGTTGAGCGAACGGGATGGATGGCGGCATATCTATCTCGTTTCCGTCGATAGCAAATCCATCCAACCTGTGACGTCCGGTGAATTTGATGTGATGGAAATTCTCGGCATCGATGATGACGCACAATGGATCTACTTCTACGCCTCGCCCTCGAACGCCACTCAGACATACCTCTATCGCGTGCGGTTCGACGGCAACGACTTTGAACGCGTTACCCCCAAGTCCAGAACCGGCACGCATCGTTATGTCCTCTCGCCCGATTGCAAGAGTGCCCTTCTGACATCGTCTCAGTTCACTTCGCCACCTTCGACGGAGGTCGTTCGCCTTAGTGATCACGCGACGCAATTGGTCGTCGAAGCAAACTCAAGGCTTCGTGCCCAGGTGGAGGCTGCAGAGCTTCCACCAAGCGAGTTCTTTCGAGTCGATATCGGGAACGGGGTTGCGCTTGACGCCTGGTGCATTCTGCCCCCCAATCATGATCCATCAAAAAAGTATCCACTCATCGTTTATGTTTACGGTGAACCGGCAGGGCAAACGGTTGTTGACCAGTGGGGAGGGGACCAAATGCTGTGGCATAGCATGCTTGCTCAAAAAGGGTATGTCGTAATGAGCTTCGATAACCGAGGCACCCCGGCGCCACGCGGACGTTCATGGCGAAAGAGCATTTATCGCCAAATCGGCATTCTCGCATCGGCGGACCAAGCTGCAGCAGTGAAATCGGTTCTGAAAGAGCGCCCGTATCTGGATCCCGAGCGCATTGGCGTTTGGGGATGGAGCGGCGGCGGATCGATGACCCTCAACGCGTTGTTCCGATACCCTGACATCTACAAAGCCGGGGTTTCGATCGCTCCTGTCCCGAATCAGCTTTACTACGACACGATCTACCAAGAGCGATACATGGGATTGCCGAGCGACAACGCAGAGGGATATCGCTTGGGTTCGCCGATCACATTCGCGGACAAGCTTAAGGGTGAACTGCTACTGATCCACGGCACGGGGGATGACAATTGCCACTACCAGACGACGGAGCTCCTCATCAACGAGTTGATCAAGCACAATAAGCCGTTCGCCATGTTCGCCTATCCAAACCGCTCCCACTCGATCCGCGAGGGTGAGAACACGACGCGGCACCTATTTCAAATGATCACGGACCATTTTTTCCGCACGCTTCCTCCGGAGCAACGGCCGTAAAGCCTTCCGGGCTCGGCGCGAATCGCAGCCGGCGAGCGGGGGACGTTAGTCCCCTGTTTCTCCCTATCGAGCAACCACGTTCACCGAGTCAACTACGCCTCATGGCAAGGTCACTGGTCCAAGAAACAGTGGGTTCACACCCACCGCTCGCCAAGAGAGCCCC